>CAIVGO010000095.1 GCA_903905445.1 uncultured Bacteroidota bacterium | reverse complement strand
ACTTTCGGCCAGGCCACTCACCGGAATACCCGGGTCGAATAAAGATGATTGGGCATCCCAATCCAATTTAACCTGATCCTTGAGCCCGCGCAAATCCGGAATGCTGAGGGCCAACTGTGCTTGCTCCCACAAAATTTGGGCGTCTGCCGGAATAAATTGATCGGTTTGTAATTTGCCAAAACTACCTTCCAAGATTAAATCACTGCTGTACAAAACCACCTCAAAAATACCTCGATGCCGCAATTCAGGCTGTACTTGCCCATTGATTTTCAAGGCATCTGGCAAGTAAAAGGCATGTTTTAATACTTTATCGATGATTTTACCATCCGAATTTCGCAGTGTTAGTTCGTACGGCAGGATCAAAAATGGTCCGGCGAGGTTTTGTTGCCGACCCCATTTACCGCTCACTTCCGCTACGGCTTCTTGTTGGCGGCCCTGACGTTCAAAAATCAGGCTTTCGATCATCGAAGTTGGGATGAGCAGCAACATGGTTAAAACAAAAATGACCAGTCCTTTAATGGTGGTAGCCTGGCGTACCCAGATAGAGGGTTCCTGGTGGTTGTCGTGCATGGATTCCATGGCTTAATCTTGGTGTTTTTAAATCAATAAATAGGTGGAACGGGTAGGTGGATGCAAACAAGGTAGTGATTACACACGAAAAGGGCAATTTGATACCTTGTATAGGTAAAAAACGTTTGAGCCCATTATTTTTTGGCTAGATTTATGTTAAAGTATGAATTATTTTGTAAGGAAAAACAATAAGCATCGCCCTGGTGATGTTTTATGTCCGAATTTAAAACGCAAATCGGCATCCAGCCTATGGAAGAAACCTACACATATTATGATGATCTCGTACAATTTTTGTACCACGAGATGCCAGCAGGAGCCGCTGCTGAGATGGCGCATAGCATTGAAGATGATCCTGAAATGCATGCCCTGTTTAATCAGTTGTTGCATGCCAAAACCCAACTCCCCAAGGTCCAGTTCAACCCATCTGAGGCAGTTCTGAGTAATATCCTGCAATACAGCACAAAAACAGCTTTTGAGGCTATGCTCTAACCAAACTTAGCCCGCTCTTTTTCGCAGAAGCCCTCGTTTCGGATGTCGAGACGGGGGCTTTGTTTTTTAAAAGCCGGAGTCGATGCGCAGGAAGAAGCCGCGCTGCCCAATATCGTTCCAGCTGAATTCGAACCGCGCCGTTTTGTTGTACCAGGCTACCACATCCAGGCCCAGGCCATACCCGTATAAAAGTTTGTTGGCCAACGGATTGCCCACTCGGTAATATGGATCGTTGGAAAACCCGGTGTCATTGTTGAACGACAGGTATAATTTGAGGGGCAATGTTTTAAAGGTTTTGAGGGGCATAAATTTGCCCAATTGAAACACCCGGTTTAAAAATTCGAAGTGCAAGGCGGTTTTGAGTACGGCAAAATCCAATCCATCCGACACAACATATTCGTATCCGCGCACAAAGTTGCCAAAATAGCCCAGTGCCTGGTTGTTGAAATAGGGCGGTTTTCGGCGCGGCAAACTGGTTCGTCCCTTGATCGCGATGTCGGCATATAAATTTTTGACCACCGGAAAATACCAGGCGCGTTCGGCAAAAACCCGGAACAAATGCAGGTCATCGGTAGGAAGCAGTCCATTTTGTCGGATTTCAATCCTCGAAAAAGTGCCATGCAGGGGATATGGCCGGATATCGCGCAGGTCTTGCGTCCCGATATACACCAAGCTAAAATGCTGCTGGCGGGTGCGGGCATTTAGAAAAAAATCGGGATTTAAAATTACTCCAATAGAATCACTCACCCGAATATCGCGGTATTCGAGAATGAAATTGTGAAAATTATTGAGTCCTGGTCGCCAGTTGAGGTTAATGGTTCCGAGGATTTGCGTAATATTCCAGGCATTTGGGTCCCGTCGGAAGCGTACAATATTGTCGGTAGTGGTGTAAGCGACCTCGTGCTGGCGCGTGTATGCGAGCGAGGTTTGTAGTTGCAGGGTTTGTCCTTTGTTGAGGGGCGGCAACCGGTATGCGACTTCGTAAATATTATTAAAACCCGCCCCAAAGCGCAGTTTAAGTCGGTCGGCATACCCGCTTACGTTGTTGTGCACCAGGTCCAAACCGTAATTGACCCTTCGAAGTGATCGATTAAACTGTTTCCACCAGACATT
>CAIVGO010000094.1 GCA_903905445.1 uncultured Bacteroidota bacterium | reverse complement strand
TTGGGTAGTTGATTGAACTTGGCGCGACGATAATCTGCTTTGGCAAATTTTTTGCGCGATTCCAATATTTCATACACCGTTTCTCCTTCAAATAAGTCCTTGCCAGTCAACATCTTAAATCCTAAAAGTCCAAGGGAATACTGATCAGAGGCGCACATGGCATTCAAATCCAGGCCCTTGCCATCCAGGCGCAGTAATTCCGGGCTGCCATACCGACAAACATCCAGGTATCGGTTAAACGAGTGTTCTCCGGTGGTCACCCGATGCAAGTCGAACGGCGAAATCATAATCTGCCATTCATCATCAATGTATATTTTGGAGGGCCGCATATTCGTGTGCAGGATCCGTTTATGCCGCAAATAGTCCAATGCATCGGCTAACTGGTACAACCAATCTACCGCTTGTGCTGCTGGCCGCGGGCCGGTTTTTGCAATTGCCTCCGGTAGGGTAGTGCCATGTACATATTCGGTAATAACAAAATATGGATAGGTATTTAAATCCTGATCAAGCAATTTGATCACATTTCGGTGGCGTAAATCTGCTAATTGTAAAATTTCTGATTTTGTATCTCCTTCTAATTCACCTGTTTTTAAAACAAGTGCAATCGCATGGCGCTGGGTATCTACATTGAGTAGCCGGTACACGATGGAAGAATTTCCCTCGATCATTTGTTGTTCGCGCAAGTACTGTTTGGGGCGCAGGCGCAAATCAAGGATTTCATGTACAATCGTATCCCGGTTTTCAAAGCTTTTAAAAATCTTTTCCCGGTCGGTCATATCAAAATAAACCGACATAACATCCCGCCGAAAATCGTCGAGTTGGGTCTGAAAACTCATACGAATGCGGTTGCGCTCGATGTTGGCTTCGCTGCCCACAGTCGCCGCATTTACCTGGTTTTCCATAAAAGCGTACCGGCTTTTATTTTGAGCCAATTCCTGACGCTCCAATTCGCAGAACTTCAAAAATTCTGCAAATTGCGAAAATGCTTCTGCCAATTTCCCATCGGCAATGAGGTTTTCAATGTTCTTTTCTGCCATTTGATCGGTTTATTTATGCAATATTACATCAAACCCATTATTTTAATGGCAGATCAATATATAATATTTTTTTATGCAGGGTGCTTTAAAAGTCACCGTACACAAAGGCTTGTTGTGCATCATCGGGCCAACGCGGTATGACCACCCAAAAACCAACGTGGTGCAATTCGGGTATGTGTATGAAAAACAGCCAATTATCCTCTATTTTTTCTCCATTTATAGGGTTATTATCGCCCATTTCTATGGGTAAAAACTCCAAATAAGCTGTTTCCAAATAAGGCTTCAATTGGTGGGTAATTGCGGCTCGGTATGCGGTTGGTTCGTCGAAATTGAAGGCGGGAATGTCGTTTTCAAACTTTTGGGCTACCAGGTTAAATACCGATTTTGGACTAATATAATCGTGTAAAATGGTATTTAAGGCTTGCCGGAACAAACTCGGAATCGAACGCCAATCGGGGCCAAATTGTGTTTGCTGGGTCAAGGCATCCTCCTCTGGAAGCGACCATTCAAGGGAATGCAGACCAAATTCATCGTTTATGATCCGTTGAATGATTTCAGAAAGCGGTCGGGTATCATCTACAAAACAACTGTTCGAGCCGGCATCGCCATCGTTGTTTTCGCGCGTGGCCGTCACCAGTATTTTAAAATTGGTTTTTGAAGGTATTTCTATCCCAAACACCCACTCATAATCCATTGATAATGAAATATTTGAAGGAATTGTAAACTCGGCGGTGCCTGCCTCGCTTTGTGCCTGGTAATCCTGTGGAATCAAGTACATTTTTCCGGCATTCACATAGGCGCGTAAATAAGGCTCGGCACCTAAGTCAGGATCAATCCATACCTCTTGTTTGATAAAATCATGAAAAGAAAAGCTGCTTTCCGCATTAAAAATGCCCTGCATGACCGCAGCGTAAAGCGCATTCCCAAAATTTTGATTGGGTACAATTTCCAGCTGTTTTTCCACTTCGGCAGCATCAATTTGCCAGTCCAATTGGGTAAAATCCGCGTATTGTTTGATAATCGTATTGCTTAAAGTATCGAGGGCTGTTTTTTTAGAAAAATACCCCTTGCTGTGCTGGAAATTGCCATGTCGACCAACCAATGCAATAAATCGAACCGGTTCAAAATCAGGCGTTTGGAACCCAAAAATCCAGAATGTTTCGAAATCCAAACCGTCAGGCAATTCAAAACCCAAGCTAGCTTGCGCGGCAGCATCATTGGGAATTAAAAACAAAGTGCCTTTATCAAAATAGGATTTTAGCACCTTCGCCGCGTTTTGTTGGTCCGAATAGGCCAAATCGCGGCGACCCACACAACCGGCAAAACTCAAAGTGCCCTGGTTCCAATTTAGAAATGCTTCCACGGCACCTTTTAATACCACGCCAAACAGCCTGTTTTTATCCAATTGCTCCTGAATTTTTACCGTTTCAGGGTCAATTTTCCATTTTATCTGTTTCAAATTGTATTCCATCCGCAAAACACGGACGATGGTTTGCTCCAAAATACTGGTACCTTCACTTAATTGTCCGCCCAACCAGGTAGCGGCTTCTGTACTAAAAGCATAATGATCGAGTATATAAGCCAAGGTACGGCGCTCAATATCCGTCACTTTGCCCCCATCCATGGCACTTTGATAAATCTGTTGAGCCCCGGTGAGGTTTATCTGTTGGTCGCTTGCAAGCGCAATCAAAGCATCGGCCGCCTTCAGGAGGTCTGCCGCGTATCGAATTTTATTGATTGTTTTGTAATAAGACATGCGCTTTTTGTTTTAAGTGTTTGTAAAACAAATGTATCCTCCTGCGCGGGCGTATGCAGCAAATTCGATATTAACTTTGTTTAAATTTTGCGCGGGTGCGTACATTTACACCGGGATTTAAATGGATTTGAAGGATGGATGGATAAAAAAACTTGATTTTCAATGGATTAGAAGCCAGCTTTTTTCAAAACCACTTTGCGTTGGCTATACCTTTCAAAATTTACTTGTCTTCTGATATGCGTCAATTTTTCACATCAAAGCCCAATCATCTGTGGATGATCCTTTCCGGATTTTTTGTCACCAATGCCCTGGTGGCCGAATTTATGGGGGTAAAACTTTTTTCGCTCGAAAAAACATTGGGTTTTATGCCGGTCAATTGGTCGTTTATGGGCCAGCAGCATCTGTCTTTTACCCTCACGGCAGGGGTGTTGCTTTGGCCAGCGGTGTTTATCATGACCGATATCATCAATGAATATTATGGCCGGAAGGGCGTGCGGTTGCTTTCCTATTTAACCGCTGGATTGATTGCTTACGGGTTCATCATGGTGTTTTTTGCCTTACAACTGGATCCCGCCGATTTTTGGCGCACGGCGCATATTAAAGCCGATTGGTCGCCTGAGCAACAAGCAGCTATGCGTGCCCAGGTAGGCGATTATAATACGGCTTATACGGTGGTTTTTGGCCAGAGTTTGTGGATCATTGTGGGTTCCTTAATTGCCTTTTTGGTGGGACAGATTGTAGATGTGGGCGTTTTTCATGCCATCAAGCGTCGTACCGGCGAACATCGTATTTGGATGCGTTCGACCGGAAGCACCTTGGTTTCACAATTTTTAGATAGTTTTGTGGTTGTTTTTATTGCGTTGTATATTGGTCAACAGTTGCCTTTTTTGCAAGTATTGGCCATTTCAATCATGAATTACCTCTACAAAGGCACCATGGCGGTATTGCTCACACCGGTTATATATGGTGTACACGCCCTGATTGAGCGCTATTTAGGCGTGGAATTGGCAGCTGAGATGAAAAAAGTTGCCCACGAATCTTAACATCCTCATTTTTAAAGCATCTTGCTTGAAACCAGAAATACTGTACGAAGACGAATATATGCTGGTGGTCAACAAACCCGCCGGTTTATTAACCATTCCTGATCGCACCGGAACCCAGGATAGTGTGCTCAAATGGCTGATCCAGCATTATGGTCATGTGATGACGGTGCATCGTTTAGACCGCGAAACGAGCGGTATTTTGTGTTTTGCCCGCACTGAAGCCGCGCACCGGCACCTCTCGATGCAATTTGAACACCACACGGCCGATAAATTTTACTTTGCCTTGGTAGATGGTGTATTGCACCATGAAGAGGGCGAAATTGACAAACCCATTGGCGAGCACCCGGGTATTTCGGGCAAAATGGCCATTGTACACCAAGGCGGCAAAGCATCGCTTACTTTTT
>CAIVGO010000093.1 GCA_903905445.1 uncultured Bacteroidota bacterium | reverse complement strand
TGGTAGACGATTGGCCTTGCTGAAACACGGAGTCGAGGGGAAAAGTGTACAACCCACGGGCAAAAGTGCCCGCCATCAATTCATTGCGGACCGGATTGTGTTCAATATCAAAAACGGGGATAAATGGCAAATTACTACCCAAACGCAGCCATTTCACACCACCGTTCAGGGTATAATACACCCCGGCATCGGTGGCGGCAAACAATACCTGGTCGTTTTGGCCGGGCATAATCCAAAAATCATTGACGGGCAACCCGGGTAAATCGCCTGAAATATCCACCCAGCTTTGTCCATTATCGTCAGAACGATGGATATGGGGAATGGATTCGTTGTCGCGAAAACCGGAATGGGTCACAAAAATTCGGTCTGCCAACACTGGCGAGCCGTACACCGAGGTTACATAGCGGTTGGGCAGTCCGGCCGTAATATTTACCCATGCGCCTGCGGGATCTTTGCGCCAAACATTGCCATCCGAAGTGCCTGCAATCAACTTTCTGGCCACAAGCGGCGATTCATTTAAAGCGGAAATAGTGTGAAAACGGTCGCCATAAATCACGCCATCGGTCAAATCGCCTGAAATGGGCGTCCAGTCCTCCCCTACCGATTCATACACCCGAAAGGTGGCCGAATACCGTTTGGGGGCTTCGAAATTGCTCATAAAAAACGGCGCATCCCAGTTTACCCGGTCACTGGTACCCAGGGCCTGGTTGTAATTTTCCCAACTCTGACCGCCATCGGTTGTTTTTTGAATGCCGCCATATTGTATTTCTACCCAAAACGTATTGGGATCAATCGGGTCGAACACGCAATTAAACCCATCGGCGGTAAAGAGGGTTTGCCAGTTGTTCAACGCCGTGCCGTTGCCCTTTTGAATCCCGTTATCCTGCGCACCGATGTAAAAAGTATTGGGTGTATGGGGGTTAAAGTCGGTATGATAAATTTGGGTAGTCGGCAGGTTTATACATTTATCGTAAAACGACTGCCCTGGTGGGCTGCGATATACCCCGCCGTCATTGGCCCAATACCGCCTGCCAGAGGGCAATTGCACCCAATCGTGGCTATCGGCATGACCGCCTGCTGCATTTTGCCAGGTACCACTGGCCGGAACCCGCCGCCAAAGCAATACCCCTAAAAAGTAAACTTCCTCGTCGTTGGTCGGATTAAGCCTGATTTTGCCAAAATACCAGCCAAAATCGCTGTAAGCATTGTTCAAGGGCGCAATATTGATGGTGGTCCAGGTTGCACCGCCATTGGTTGTGCGGAACAATCCGCCCGGCCGCGAAAAGGTGTCTACATATACGACGAATAGTTTGTCGGGATTGGTGGCAGACATGGCAAGGCCGGTGCGGCCCATCACCCCGGTGGGCAGCCCTCCGCCCAATTGCACCCAGTTTTGACCGCCATCGATGCTTTTATACACTTTGGCATTGGGGCCATATACGATCGATTCCTGGTTGTTGCGGATACGATCCCAGAACGAGGCGTACAATATTTGCGGGTTATTGGGATTGATCACCAGGTCGCTGGCTCCCGCCTGATTGCTGATAAACAATACTTTTTGCCAGTTTTGGCCCCCATCTGTACTTTTATAGATGCCGCGGTGCACATCGCGCACATAGGGGTTACCCATGGCGGCGGCGTACAAAACCTGGGTATTTTGCGGATTGACCACAATTTTTGAAATAATACCCGCCTCCCGAAGTCCGAGGTATTGCCAATTTTCGCCGCCATTGGTGCTTTTATAGATACCATCGCCGTTAAACACGATGGCAGGAATGTTTACATCACCGGTGCCAGCATATACGATGTCGGGATTCACCGGGTCATAAGTAAGATCGCCAATAGACAATTCAGGTTGGTCATCAAAAACCGGGCGCCAGTTGGTGCCGCCATCGGTTGTTTTAAAAATACCGCCTCCGGCAAATCCAGCCAGCACCGTTAATTCATCATTGGGTTTTACGGCCAGGGCATTTACGCGGCCGCCTACATTGGCAGGGCCTTGCAGGGTCCAGGCGCTGGGGTTGCCGCCACATCCGCCAGGATCGCGTTCGCTGGCAATTTGTGTATTCATTCGGGTTAAAGTCATCGTTTTTTTCCAGCCTTTCCAATCGAAATCACGGTCGGGAAAGGCGCGTTGAATAGAAAACTGGTCGTAGGGTGCACATTTTTGTTGCAAGGTTTTGGAAGGAAGTACCTTGGAAACCTGGCAAGCGCCCAGCAAAAACAAACCAATAAAAGGTAAAATCAGTTGTTGGATTTTTTTCATAAGAAATGGATTATCAAGCATTTGTTTTATCACAAGTTCGAGGGGGCAAAGAAAATGCTAAAAACAGGAAAGTAAAAATCGTACCAATTACGGCACCTATCTTTGCGACCAAAATATTCCTGGCATGTTGTATTTGGTGCTTTCTGTGTGTTGCTCTGTTTTATTGGGTTTTGCGTTTAAATTATTTCCGCGTTTCGGGGTGGACCATTTTCAAGCAATCGTTTTTAATTATGTTACGTGTGTTGGCTGTGGCTGGATCCATTTAGGGCGTTTTCCGATTGCCGCAGAGGGTTTATCGGCTCCCTGGCTGCCATTTGCGGTGTTTTTGGGTTTTGTTTTTATTGGGGGATTCAACAGTGCGGCGCTTACGGTGCAGTATTTTGGCGTAACGATCAGTCAGGTCATGCAAAAAATGTCCATCCTGATTACCGTTCCATTTGCTATTTTAGTATACCACGAATCGTCGGGAATAAGCAAAATAATTGGGATTTGTGTCGCTTTACTGGCCATTGTTTTGGTCAACTGGCCATCCCAGGCGCCGAGCAACGGACAAGTAGATGCCACAAAACGAAGCAATTATTTTATGATCCTCCTGCCCTTAATCACCTGGTTGCTCTCGGGTGTGATTGAAGTGGTGCTGTTGCATGTGCAGGATCGCCGCATGATTGATCCACAAAGCCCTGCCTTTATCACCACCGTTTTTGGGGTAGCCGCACTGCTGGGTTTGGGCATTTCGGCCGAAGGTTGGCGCACCCACCGGATGCAGTTTGCATGGCGCAATGTGCTGGGCGGCATCATCCTCGGCATTCCCAATTATGGCAGCATGTTGTTTATGATTATGGCCCTGGGGTCGGGACTGGAAGGCTCTTTTGTATTTCCTGCCATGAATGTAAGTATCATTTTGCTCACAACCATTGGGGCGGTTGCGTTGTTTCACGAAAAACTGGGCCGTTTGAATTGGCTCGGAATTATTTTTGCCTTGGTGGCAATTGCTTTAATTTCGATTTAAGGCATACATTGTCAATTTAAAACACATTAAAGCAAACATATGGAACAACAGGTAGAACCCCAACAGGATGAATTTCTCTTTCATCCGAGCAATGTGATGTTGAACATTCTTTTGTTCGGCTTGAGTGTGCTTTTTTTGGCCTTAACGATTTCCTACGTGTACACGCGGGTAACCATGAGCGTGCCGCCGGTACAAATTCCCATGTTGTTTATCGTCAACACCGTGATTTTATTGGGCAGCAGTTATACCATGATGCGCGCCAAGAAATGCTATGTGTACGATAACACGGAGGGCTATATTGTTAATTTAAAATATACCATTTGGCTGTCTTTTTTGTTTATGCTGATGCAGACCGTTGCGTGGATTTGGTTATTTCAAAATAATATTGCGCTCAATACCTCTACAACGGCCGCTTACTTATATGTTATTTCGTTTGTGCACCTGTTGCACGTGGTTGCGGGCTTACCTTACCTGTTTCTTTTTTACTATACCGCCAAAAAACGGATGGTCGACCCTGTCACCGTTTTGGTGTATTTTTCGGATCCAGAAAAACGCCTGAAATTGCGCTTACTCACGGTGTATTGGCATTTTTTGGATGGCTTGTGGATTTACCTGGTGCTGTTTTTTGCGATCAATTATTTTATTTAGGCTCGGCTCCGTACAACGCAAGCATCCCTTTTACCGATTCTGCAATCCGGCTTTTTAAAAAGCGCGGACCAAGCACCTTGATGTGTGCGCCAAAGCCCAAAATTTCGCGCTCCAACTCAAAATTGGGGACAACCTCTATTTTTACGATTGTTTTTCCATTTTCTGTGTGCATGATTTGCTGACTCGCGTGCAACGGTTTGGTCAGCACATAAGGCACGGTTTCGGCATCAAATTCTAGTAAAACGGGTACTGTTTTGGCGTTTTCAGACTTGGTTACGCCGATCACGTCCTCAAAATAGTGATCAAAATCTACACTAGGATGCTCCACAAATGGCTCCAAGCGCAAGGTTTCCAAGCCTTGAATACGATCGAGCGCCAAATTGAGCAAGGCCTTGCTTCCTTTTGCTTTACACATCAAAAACCAGCGGTTCCGGTATTCTTTGAGCAAATAGGGGTAATAAATACCTTCCCGAACTTGACGCGATTTAAAGGATTGATAATCAATGCGCAAGGTCCGTTTTGCAAGAATGGCTTTAAACAAGGGATCAATCCACTCCAGGCCTTTTAACATCGGATTGCTTTCCATGTGCACCACACTTTGTCCGGCGGTGCGGTTGCGGTTGAGGTCGTTTTCCAGGCGCGCAATGATTTCCCGCATTTCCCCAAAATGGCTAAAACCGCTGAGTTGCCTTAAAATACCCACCACCTCGTTCATTTTTTCCAAATCTGCTGCCCCCAGCGGCGATTCCGTGATGCGAAACTTCGGATCTTCGTACGTGTAGTACTTTTTATCCACCACCACAATCGGGGCATTGTACAAACGCTCGCTGCGCATCGTCTGGATGTCGAGCTGGATGGTGCGTTTGCTGACCCCTTCCGAAATGCCTTCGTATTCGTATAAGGTATCCGAAACCTTTTCGATCAGATCTTCCAGCGTCCACTTGCGAAAGCGGTTGCTCAAGCAGGCATCAATGGTTTTGTAGCGGATGAGGGCGAGTTTGTTGAGTGCCATATTTAAATGAAGGGAACTTATGCCGCCCAAAGCCAGTTTATAAGGCGAAAGAAAAAATTTAAAAAAAGTTTTTACTGCGCAAATATACTGCGCACATGGGTATGCACCTTTGTTTTATCAAAAGGAAATAACATGAAAAACAACTTATCCGAGCAGGTAAACGACCCAACCGGACATTTTTTAAAAGACAAATATCGGCGGTGCGCCCAGGCATACCGTTTTTGATAAAGAACAAGGTTATGAAAACTGGCTTGCCCCTGTTGTGCGTTTCTGTATGGCGCCATTGTATTGTCCCACAGTTGGTAACAATATCCAGGCGAAGGAATTCAGGCCTTGACCAACGGATGTGTTGCAGGTTCGACCCCTGTCTTTCCAACTATAAACTGGAAAGTAGCTCAAATGGCAGAGCAATTCGCTACGCAGCCTCAACCGCTGCACTGGACTGTTAACCCAGCTTTTTATGAATGAAGAAGGGTCCTTCGCAAATTCCCCATCGAGGCATCGCTGGCTGTGACAGGCTATGGCGACCAGTAGTGTTGTTGCGCCACTGCACAACGCCGATCGAAAAAGATTGCGCACAAGGCTTTTCCTGTCCGCATCGGATACGATTGGCGTCCTGCACGCCGCCCGAGAACATTCCGTTACCTGGCTATTGGCCGGCCCGCGGTGCCTTTTTATACCCAGATTTAAATGGATTTGAAGGATGGATGGATAAAAAATTGATTTTCAATGGATTAGAAACCAGCTGTTTTCATAACCACTTTGCGTTGACTATACTGAATTAAACCAACCATAAATAATAACAACATGATTCGCATCAACATTCCAGCCAACCATGTCGGCTTGATGATTCAGGAAGGCCAAGTGCGTCGGGTTATGACCGCAGGCAAATACTGGATTTGGCCTTTGGAAGTTTACCATTTGTACAACATGGATGAAAAGTTTTTACCATCCGAACCGCTCACCGTACTTCAACAAAATGAAGAATTGGCGGCTAAACTGAATTTCGTGGATATTGCCGACCACGAACTCGGCATCGTGTACAAAGATGGCAACTACCACGAAATGTTGAAACCGGGCCGGTATGCGTACTGGAAAGGCGCCGCCCTGTTCACTTTTGTAAAAGCGGATTTGCGCAGCTGCGAAATAGCGGCCGACATTGATCCTGCTTTGCTGGAAAAAGGCGTATTGACTCCTTTTGTGCGCATGTACACGCTAAGCACTTTCGAAAAAGGCATTTTGCTGATAAACGGCGTGGCAATTCGTCCACTTTCTGCCGGCAACCACTATTTCTGGAAAAACAACGACGTCATTTCGGTCATGAAAGCCGATACCCGTCAGTTGAGCACCGATATTAACGGACAGGAGGTACTTACCCGCGATAAGGCGCAATTGCGTATCAACTTCACGGTGCAATACCGCATTGTGGATTTGCAAAAGGCCTTGTTGGAAAACAACGAAAGCGAACGTCAGTTGTATTTGCAAATGCAATTGATTCTCCGCGAATTAGTTGGAAAAAGCACTTTCGATGAATTGATGGAAAATAAGGATTCCATTGCCGCAGAAGCACACGCAAAAGCAGTGGAAAGTGCCGAAAAACTGGGTATCACGGTCACCAGCCTCGGATTGAAAGACATCATCCTGCCCGGCGATATCAAAGACATCATGAACCAGGTATTGGTGGCTGAAAAACGCGCCCAGGCCAACGTGATCATGCGTCGAGAAGAAACCGCTTCCACCCGCAGCCTGTTGAATACCGCCAAACTCATGGAAGACAACGCCATGTTGTTCAAACTAAAAGAGATGGAATACGTGGAAAAAATTGCCGAAAAAATCCACACCATCACCCTTTCCGGTGGCAGCCAGGTGGTGGACCAGTTGAAGCAATTGTTTGTAAAATAAGTGATTAAATATTAGTTATCCCGAATTTAGGTGAAAATCTAAATTCGGGATTTTTATGTATTACCACATATATTTGAAAAGATCCAAAGGCTACCTAAATCAAGCATAACAACTAAAGCCTACTTTAATCCCGTGTAAATGCGTAAATTTTATTGACGGGGCGACTTTTTCTGTCACCCCGCCAATAAAATTTACACCCTACCACAAATCCTTGATCCTATGTAAATGCGTAACAAACGCCTACTGCACCACCACTTTCAAGGCCATAGCCCCAGCTTCCGTTTCTACCATCAATTGATAGAATCCTTTGGGCAACTGCAAACCTTCAAAAGAAACCGTGTTTTCTCCTTGTTTTAAAGTCGCATTATGCACTTTTACCAAGCGTCCCTGGGCATCCAGCAGGCGCAATTGGGCATCTCCCAGAGTACGGTTCAGTTGCAATTGTACCTTAAAGTCGCCAGAGGTTGGATTGGGTAAAATGTTTACGTTCAATACATTCGACAAATCGGTGGATGATAGAACCGTCAGTACATTCGTTATTTTTTCAACTGATTTACAAGCATTGGTGGAGGTCAATTTTACCTGGTAACTACCCGGCTCCGTATATGTGTGCAGGGGATTAGCCAAGGTACTGGTTGTTCCATCGCCAAAATCCCATGTATAGGTGGTTGCATTTTGACTTGTATTGTTAAAAGTTACGGTTAAATCAGACACCTGGGTTGTAAAATTGGCCGTCGGGAAATTGCGCACCTGAATCGCTTGTGTTACGGTATCACTTCCAAATGGGTTGGCTGCGATCATGCGCACCGTTTTGTTGCCCGGCGTTACATACCAAACCGAATGTGGGCCAGGGCCGGTTGCGGTGCCTGGTTGTGCTTGTGCGCCAAAACTCCAGCTCAAGTTGGTGGTGGCTAAATCCTGGTTTACCGCTTGATAAATCAGGGTATCCAGCCGACAAATGGTATCCTTGCTTGCCTGGAATTCGGCGACGGGCGTTGTTGCAATAAAATTCAACAACCGAACATTATCAAGGTACATGTTATTGCCAAAGTTATTTAAAGCACTAAAGCGCAACAACAAGCTTTTACCGGTATAGGCATTCAAATCGACTGCTTCAGGGCGCCATTCCGCTGCACTGGTAGGCGTAAAACTGTTTGTAGTGCTTGATCTGGTCGCTAATTCAGCGCCCGATTTTTCCCACAAAACAACTGGTGGGGCACCCAAATCGCAGTTTTCAAAAATTTCTACCCGCAATGATTCGCTCGAAAGTTCATCATACTGTGCATAAGCAAGGTCAAAAAACAAGGTTGGATTGGCAATATTGCTCAAATCGAGCGGAATCAGGTAAATGTAATCTTGCGCACCGGGTACAGGATAATCATAACATGCCAATTTGAACGCCCTGGTATTAGTACCACCTGTCCCAACGATATTACCCCGCTGTAATTGCCAGCCAATTTGTTCATCCGGATTCACGACTGTCCAACCGGCAGGCAAATTGGGACTATTTTCAAAACTTTGACCAAAAGGAGCCTGCGCCGCTTGGGAAACCACCGGCAATACCCGCTGAATGGTATCGTTAAAATGCGCATTGTCTTCCGGATATGTCAACCAAACCTTCATGTCCAGACGCCCATTGAAACCTATATAATAAGGTGTATCAAATACAAAATCAATGGAATCGGCCACGGGTATGGTTGGAACGCTTTGGCTCAAGGCTGGCTGATTTCCGATCTGATAATGCGCTATGGCCCCTAAAACCGGGCTCAATCCCTCATTTTTGATCCGTACGGCAATTGACAAATCGCCACCGCCGCATTGAAGGATGGCATCTACCGCAGGAGAAAGTAATTTCCGCAGCGCCACGTCGTTGTTTTGTGGGCAGTTTTTAAGATCGCCCGGCCAACGCACCGCCCTGGCCCTACGCCCTGTCAAGCCCGTTGAATCGGCCGTGCGGACAGAAAGCCATTGTGCTGCGCCCCCATTTTGTATTGGAAATGTAAAAGGTGTGCTGTTGGCATGGCCTACAATTTCCATGTAGCGCTGCCCCAATCGGTACACATCATATTCAAGGCTATCCACAGCGGCCCAACTAACAGACATCGAATCGGGGCATACTTTTTCCACCTTTATATTACCCGGAACGGGTGCAATGGTGCATGGAACATCCGTTGTGTCGCTTTGGTTACCGCGCAGTATCAGGATTTTAACTTGTCCACTGACCGTATTTTGGGGTATTTCCCAATCGTAATGTCGACGTTCGCTGCTTACCGTAGCAATGGGTTTCCAACTTTGGCCATTATCCAGGGTATATTGCAGGGTAAATTCGCCATCATTCCCCAAGGCATCCCAGTGAATACGCTCGGTTTCGCCCTGACCGGTTACAAAACCTTCTCCTCCATTGGGATAGGTGATTTTTATTTCGTCTTTTAAATATGTCCACACCAGGTAGTAATCTTGTGGACCAAATGCCACGCCATTGCCTTGTACTTGCACGGTATAATTGCCCGCCGCTGGCAAATCAATACTTACCTGTTCTACATTATTCAAAGAATCAATCCCTTTGGTAGCAGGTGTGTTCAAAGCGGTGGAATTGGGGGTCGGATCCAGGCGCCAGGGCAACAAAACCGTGCCATCCGGGGCGATTACCTTCAAATCAAGGTCATTCACCAAGGCTTTAGCCGCATTGGGTGCCGCAGCCGGATCGGTCCACACAAGCATAATACGTGCCCGACGGACTTGTTCGGGCAGGTTCAAGGTTTGATTGTTGGTCGCGCCCAGGGAAATGGATGCGTTCAAATAGTTTTTTTGTTCGAGCAATCGGTAGGCTGCGGCTACATTGATGTGCCCCCACCCTGTGCGAAAATCGGGACCAACATTGCCAATGTCATTGGCCGTATTCAAAACAGCCGCTTTCAACAAAGCCGATGCGGGTTCCTGGCCATTGTTCAACGACTTGAACGCCTGGGTCAATTGTGCCAGGGCCCCTGCCACGGCGGGCGCAGAAAAGGAAGTGCCCGTTGCATTGCTGTAGCCTTGAAAAGGCTGGGTCATGTACACATCGGTACCATGTGCACTGATGTCGGGCTTGATGCGACCATCATACGCCGGGCCACGGCTGGAGGAACTATTGAGGGAGCCATCCGCCAGCAAATTCGCGACGGCGAAGGCATTTTTGGCCATTTTATGTCCCCCGGTGATGTTGCCCCAAGTGGCACCTGCACCGTAATTGCAATTGGCGGTTCCGTTATTGCCCGCTGAAAACACATGGCTCAGTTTGGGCTGATTGACCATTTGTTGATCCACCGTTTGCGAACCGATGGTGTAGCCCAAGTTGCAACCGTCCGAATACGAGGTATTGGTAATTGGAACCCCCGCATCCAGCATTTGCATCAATTTTTCATCCTGAAAGGAACTTGCATACTCGGCAACAAATATTTCGGCTCCAGTTGCCATGCCACGGCTGCGTGGGTCAATATTGCCTGCTCCACCTAATGCGCCCGAAACCCAATCGCCATGTGTGCCTAAATTGGATGTAGACAGATCGGTCAACCGGCCGCGAAAATCTTCATGCGGCCCGACCTTGCCATCATCACGCACCAAGGCGCTAACTCCAGCCCCATTAAAATGCAAGCCCGACGCGTGATCGGCATCCAATATATTGCCACGGTGCAAAGAACGGTTGCGCGTATCTTCCTGCTCACTCGGCGGTGCAATCAGTTCCAAATATTGTATAAAAGGCAAGGCAGCCACGGAAAGCAGGTCTGAAATAGGCGCTTGTACCTCCAAATATCCATTCATCACACCTTTTGCAGTCACGTTTAAACCCGCTGCGATACAAAGGCGCGCACCATTTTCAATGCCAACATGCGGATACACCTGCACATTGAGCGTTACCCGATCGCCGTTTACGGCCCAGGCGCCCAATGGACGTTCGAGCAATTGCGGGGCCATTTTCCAATTGGTAACAGGCGCCATCACGCTCCATACGGGTAGTGTTGCCAATTGCTTAAAATCAAAACCTTCCGGCAAACTAACGAGGTAAGTCGTGGCCGGATAATAGGCCAAAAACTGAAGCCCCTGGCCTTCCACCGTGGCACGTTCCTGGTCGGTCAACAAACGATTAAATTGAATGTACCGCACAAATCGGCCCGCAAATAGCTCCGAAGCTTGAATCACTGGAGGATTTTGCAATATGGACGAAAAATTGCCGGGAAAAGCAGCCGAACCAGATGCAAACTGGACGAACCTGGAAGTTTGAGCGAAACCAAACGCACTCAAACCAATAAAGCACAATAGAAAGTAGATTTGTTTCATCGAAAATCAAATTAAAACGGTAAGATTCAGCTTTTTAAGCACATGCAATGTCGGCTTTCAGCAAATGCGAAAATAGCACCCTTGAAAAAAAATTCAATGGATTATGTTGACGAAAACATGAATTGGTTTATTTTTGTATCTGAAAAGCAATACAGACATTTGTTTTGTAAGGCCCAATCCATTATTTTCAAATTTGTAAATCAACCAATTAAATTCGCTTTTGCCATGAAAACCTGGGAAAAAAGCAAGAAAGACAAAGTCCGTCAGGACGATCGTTTCAGCGACAACCAAGGCACATCCAAAAAGAAAAAATTAAAGCCCACCGAAAAAACAAAGTACCGTATGCGGGAATTTGAAGAACACGAAGAATAGACTTGCAATCGTCCCGTACTTCAACCGCCTCAGGAAAAAAAAGGTTCAAGCCGTTCCGTTCATTCGGAGCGGCTTGTTTTTTAACCCAATTTCCGATTAAATTTGCCGCTTGCTGCCCCACTTTAATTTTTAAACAAGTGCGAACCCTTACCTTTGCGCCTGCACTACCCATTTTGTCCTCGACAATTTAAACACCATGCACTTAAAATACGAATACAAGCATTTTGAAAAAATTCCTGTTAAAATCTGGAAGGATGCTGCCGAAGGTTCTGAACATGTAGCCCGCTCCATCGCTTTGGCAATCCGACAAAAACAACAGGATGGTGAAAAAATTGTGCTCGGTTTGGCCACAGGCAGCAGCCCGATTAAAGTGTACGAAGCATTGGTGCGCATGCACCGGGAAGAAGGCCTGAGTTTTAAAAATGTCATCACCTTCAACCTCGACGAATATTACCCGCTCGCTAAGTCGGTACCGCAGAGTTACTGGCGTTTTATGCACGATTACCTCTTCGACCATATTGACATTCCCAAAGAAAATATCCATATCCCCGACGGCGCGGTGCCGATGGAGGAGATGGCCGATTATTGTGCGTCTTATGAGAAAAAGATAGACATGGCAGGTGGCATTGATATCCAATTGCTGGGCATCGGCCGTACCGGACATATTGGATTCAACGAGCCCGGCGCCTGGGAACATTCCATGACCCGTATGGTGCGCCTCGACCACCTGACCCGCCGCGACGCCATTAAAGACTTTATGCAGGAAGATGCAGTGCCATATCGGGCCATAACGATGGGCGTGGGCAGTATTTTTAAAGCCCGCACGGTGTATTTAATGGCCTGGGGCGAACACAAAGCAACGGTACTGCGCGATGCCGTGGAAGGACCTGTTTCGACCAGTTTACCGGCTTCTTTCCTGCAAAACCACCCGAATGTGCGGGTAATGATCGACCAATCGGCCTCCGAAATGCTCACGCGCGTGCGCACGCCCTGGCTCGCAGGATCCTGCAACTGGACGGAAGATCTCATCTGCAAGGCGGTGGTTTGGCTTTCGCAACAAAGCAACAAGCCCATCCTGAAACTCACCGATGAAGATTACAATGAGCACGGACTGAGCGA
>CAIVGO010000092.1 GCA_903905445.1 uncultured Bacteroidota bacterium | reverse complement strand
TTTAAGCGCAGGAGCACATCTTTGGCATTGCCGGCACCGATATTTTTGATTTTAATACCCGCGATGGCACCTAAACTGGCGCAATAATCGGCTGGAGGATTCCAAATTCCGGCCATTTTCAGGTTCGGGACGCGGGTAGATTCTTTAATGTCAATACCTGCCAACAAACTATCATAACGGCACATGCTTTCATCGCACCCCCACCCTATGCGCAGGCGTGATTGATTGTTGTATTCGGGAGTTCCGCAATCTGTAATGATCACTTTTTCAATAAAACATACCTTTTCGCCCAGTTCAAGCAAATCATCACCGTCACCAAAACCAGCCAAAAAAGCACCTGAAAAGGTATTTTTATAAAAAACGGGGGTTTGGCTTACATTTTGAGCATTGGCTACCACGATTTCAATACCCGCTTGATGACTGTCTTCAAAAAATAATTTAGAAATGGGGCCTAAACGGGTGTTAATCACGCAAATTTCGCGATTAATCGTATCAAAACGTTCCCCAGCAGCGAATTGAGGATCTACAGAATCAAACAAAACCAGGCCCGTTTCGATCGGTATGGAGGTGGTAAGTGCCTGCGCATTACCCGCCGATGTTTGTACCACTAAGTTGGAAATGAATAGTTGTCCGGCATCCAGGGCTTTGGCCGCATTACAATCGGCATTCAGCAATACTTTAATGGTTTGGAGTGCACCAACGGCAACCGCAGGAAAGGAAAAAACGGGTGCCTGTACATTGCTGACGTTGGTTTCCGTTGCGCCCGCAACAGAGCCGGGTTCGTATACCAGCCCATTGGGTAAATTGATGCTTAAACTTCCATTGCTGGCAACTTCGGCACTCAGATTGCGGACTGTTATAATAAAGGTGTCAGCATTACAAACAGACAGCGCATCTGGATTTTGGTACGTGATTAAAATAGTTTGAGATTGCGCAATTTGAAAAGTAAAAAGCGCAAAAAGGAGTACGGTAATTGGAAGCAATAATTTCATAGGGGAAAATTGATTAAGGAAAATTCAGGTAAAGTCTTGCTAACTTTGCGGGGCAAATTCAGTTGTCGTGTTTCTATTTCGCAAATTTTGGGCCATTTATGCCGTAGTACTGTTTCTTACCCTGATGACCTTCAGCGTTCCTGTACTTTTATTCAATATGCTGGTGTTTCGCGGTCCAAAAGCATTGCGAAATAATATTTGGTATTTACATCATGTGTTTACCCCAACGTTTCTTTTGCTCATTGGCATTCGGCTTCAAATTGAAGGCAGTGCGCACCTGGATCCCAACCGTTCTTATATTATTGTAGGAAATCACCGCTCTTCCCTCGATTTTATTGTCAATGCAGCGGCTTTTCCGGGTGTTTATCAATATTTGGCTAAGCAAGAGTTGATGAAAATTCCGGTTTTTGGTTGGGTCGTACGCAATATGTGCCTGATTGTTGATCGAAGCAGTGCGATGAGTCGCGCCCGCAGTGTAGTGGCCATCAAGCAACAATTATCAGCGGGATGGAGCGTTTTTATTTATCCCGAAGGCAGCCGGAATGCGACCGATGCACCTTTGGCACCTTTTTATGATGGTGCATTTCGCATCGCTATT
>CAIVGO010000091.1 GCA_903905445.1 uncultured Bacteroidota bacterium | reverse complement strand
TGAATTTTTACCCAACGAAAAAGAATAAAATTTTGGATTATGGCGCAACTTTTTCGGCAGATTTTGATGCTTATACGACCGGAGCACTGGGTGAAAAATCTATTTGTATTCATTCCGGCCTTTTTTGCAGCCAAACTCACGGATGTCCCGGTATTATTCGCTGCCATTTCCGGCTTTTTGTCCTTTTGCCTCATTGCTTCGGCCGTGTACACGCTCAATGACCTGGCAGATGCAGCAGAAGACCGCAACCACCCGGATAAATGCAAGCGCCCCTTGGCAAGTGGCGCCATGCGCCCGTCGCAGGCCATGGTGGTGCTGGTTGTTTTATTGCTTGGTGGCACCGCCCTTGCCGCCTCCATCAATTGGGAGGCCTTGCTCATCGCCCTGTTGTATTTTACCATCAACCTGTTTTACTCCTTTGGGTTGAAGCATATTGCCATTATAGATATCGCCTTAATCGGATTGGGCTTTTTGTTGCGGGTGTTTATGGGCGGGGTATCGACGGGTGTTTCCGTATCCCAATGGCTGATTGTGCTCACGTTTTTAATCGCCCTTATTTTGGGTTTGGCCAAAAGACGGGGCGAATACGTGATTGCCACCAATGGATTGAATTTCAGGAAAGCGCTGGAAGGTTACAACATGCCGTTTTTGGATGCAAGTATGGTGGTTTGCTCTACGGTAGCCATTGTAGCCTATATTATGTATTGTTTTTCGCCAGAGGTAACGACCCGGATCGGGAGTGACAAGATTTTTTATACGTCTTTTTTCGTGGTATTGGGCGTGTTGCGTTATCTGCAACTCACGTTGGTGTACAACAAAACTGAATCGCCCACGCGCGCACTCCTGCGCGATGCCTTTTTGCAAATTGTGTTATTGATGTGGATTGGGGCGTTTTGCTGGTTGTTGTATATGCGGAAGTGGATGTGAATGCAACAAGTCTAATATTAATTTTATGTTAGGTGAACGAATTAAACAAACTAAACGAATTATATTTGTATAAAAAAATTTTAAATTTTTCTTAATATGAAACTCAAACAAATACCACCGCTATTAATCTTAAGCTCATTTTTCTCCTGGACCTCTTCATGCAAATCCGATGAACCATCCAATCCGCAACTGGCGTCTGATTGTGTTGTAGAATTAACGTACGATGCTGAAACCACCTCCATGATGGAAGCAGCAAATCCGCAAGAAGCCGCGCAATTAACCGAACTCGACAAAGCCTTGATGCTCCCGAAGAACGAAAGAAAGTTAGAATCCATTTGCTTGAAAGAAGACGGAAAGTACTTGATTACCTCTGAATATCTGACGCCAACGCACCCTATTCAGTATCCTGTCGGAACTATCGGGGAGCCGTTTAAGCCCCGCTACAAAAAAGTGATTAATAACAACGGCGATCTTACATTTCTAAATGCGCTCGGAGAAACAATTTACAATGACGGTACATTTACAACGCCCACTACAGAAGTGTTGTCAGTTATAGAATTATTTCAAACCCTGAAGACGCAACCTGCCGTCACCGATGCTGATTTTAACAATACGATATCTGTACTTGCTGCAAATGGACTGAATACGACCCAGTTTCCGAATGGGATCGTAGCCGCTCGAACCAATCATACCGATAACTCATACAGCATCGCGATCATAGATAAAAATGCCCACATGCAAACCGGACAACTCAATTTTGATGCGAATGGTGTGTTGCAACACCTTTTTATGATAAAACTAAGTGGGGTTGCGCCTCAGGTAGTTTTTGAGCGCATGGTTCAGGTGGACTTTATCAATGCTTTCGAAAGCGGTATACGATTAAAACGCACCCAGTTGACGAACTATCAAACATTTAATCTCTTATTCTAAACCTAAAAAAACGCAATGAAAAAAATATTCTTAATACTCGGATTGCTTTGTTTATCAGGTGTTGCTCATCTGTATGCTCAACCGCCTCGTAAAACGCTTTGGCTTAGTGGCCCCAGCCCTACCTCGCCCCAATGGTTAAACACGATCGGAATAGCCCAAATTGATTATAAGTTCGATCAGGTTAATACATGGCAATATTATAATAACACAAATGCGAATGATATTCCAACTTGGGCACAACAATTTAACACTCAGATGACCAATGCAGGTCAGACGGATGTGTTGGGCATTGGGCACGATGCCGGTGGGTTAATTTTGCGGTACATGGCCCAGTTGCAGTCGACCAATGGTCTGAATGCGATCATTTTGGATGGGGTGCCGAATCAAGGGGGCAGAGTTTTTTCAAAATTAATACCATCAACCAATGGAGATATATCGGACGCTCAATTCCTTTTAAATAGTGCTTTAAACTACAGAACACAAGCCCAAAATTGTGTAGCGTGTCGTACCATTGAAGCAACCCAAAGTTATATCAATACTTTCGCCGTTCCTTCAATAGCTGATTATTATCGCCAATTGAAGCCTGGTAGTCCATTAATTACGAATTTGCAAACTCCTACAATCCCTTATGCAGTAATTTGGGGTAATGAAAATGATGATGCACTTGGACTTACCCGGCTAATGAGTTCAAGGTCCAACTCTGGACTTCAAGGACAGGACAGTGAGTACCTGGATTGTATGGGGAAAGAGTTGGAGCAACGGCTTATCAGCGCAAAGCAAAACTTTGCAATTAGCACTTTGAGAGCAATTGCAACCTTGGCCGGCGGAACTGCTAAAATTAAAGCTACAGAACCTCAAAGTGCTTTCGCGCTAATAGAAGCAACTCTAAATTCGATTGCTACAGCACTTAGGGGATCTTATGATTTAAATAACGAGTTTAGAGAAATTCTTGAATGCGAATTTGTACACCAAGCTTTAAATGCAAAGTGGACTCAAATGAATTTTACGTATGGTACCGTAACAGAGACTATTACCATACCGGTACCTTGTGGATTCGTTAGTTGCGATGATTGTTGGACACAATATGCTTCCGACCATGAGGATCAGGTATTGGGTTATTGTTTATCAGTTTGTGTAAATGAAGAATGTAATAACACATTCACCCAAACCGTTACTTATCTGGTACCGGAGCCCAACGACGCCCTCTATTCTAAAACAGAGCAAACACTCGCAGGGGCAGCAAAAACGTACGAAGCAAAAGGGTGTAACCACATGCAGGAATCATTTTGGTCTTATGACCCTATTAAAGATGCATTTACGGATCTGTTCTTTGGAGGAGCGGGCGCTGCTTTTGTAGTGCCTAAAAACTAAGTGAACAATAAATATGTATACATCATATTTGGTTGCGCGGCATTTCCATAAGCGAAATGCCGCGCTCATTTACGGTTCATGGCTGCCGTGACTTTTGTTCTTATATGCCTGTGGCAATTTGCAAAAGCCAAGCGAAGCGAAGCAGCATCCTTGTCCTGACCTTCCGCAAAAAAGACGGCAAGCCCGTTTGGCGTTTTGATATTAAAAACAACGCCGAACAATTTTTGGAACAAGTGGACCAAAGTAGTTTTTTGCAAGCACGCAATGACTGGACAACCCGAAGTTCATCGGTGTTGCGTTTTAATGTGGAAAGCGGTGTGTATTGAGGCGTTTTGCTGGTTGTTGTATATGCGGAAGTGGATGTGAGGGGGAGGGTAAAATAGGATCGCCGTTTCGATGATAATATCCAATATTAATTTTTTATAAATTTGCCAGATTTAACAAATCAATTCAATTTATCCACTTATATTTGTTTAAACAAAATTTAAATTTTTCTTATTATGAAACTCAAACAAATTCCGCCACTTTTAATTTTGCTCACACTCCTTTATTGGGGTACCTCCTGTAAATCTAATGATCAGGGGGACACAGATTCAACCAATCAGGCACTAGTGTCAAATTGTGTTGTAGAATTAACGTACGATGCTGAAACCACCTCCATGATGGAAGCAGCAAATCCGCAAGAAGCCGCGCAATTAACCGAACTCGACAAAGCCTTGATGCTCCCGAAGAATGACCGAAAATTAGAATCCATTTGCCTGAAAGAAGACGGAAAGTACTTGATTACCTCGGAATATATGACGCCAACGCACCCTATTCAGTATCCTGTCGGAACCATCGGGGAGCCGTTTAAGCCCCGCTACAAAAAAGTGATTAATAACAACGGCGATCTTACATTTCTAAATGCGCTCGGAGAAACAATTTACAATGACGGTACATTTACCACGCCCACTACTGAAGTTTTGTCAGTTATAGAATTATTTCAAACCTTGAAGACACAACCTGCTGTAACCGATGCTGATTTTAACAATACGATATCTTTACTTACCACCAATGGACTTAATACGACCCAGTTTCCGAATGGGATCGTAGCTGCTCGAACCAATCATACCGATAACTCGTACAGTATAGCGATTATAGATAAAAATGCCCACATGCAAACCGGACAACTCAATTTTGATGCGAATGGTGTGTTGCAACACCTTTTTATGATAAAACTAAGTGGGGTTGCGCCTCAGGTAGTTTTTGAACGCATGGTTCAGGTGGACTTTATCAATGCTTTCGAAAGCGGTATACGATTAAAACGCACCCAATTGACGAATTATCAAACATTTAATCTCTTATTCTAAACCTAAAAAACGCAATGAAAAAAATATTCTTAATTTTCGGATTGCTTTGTTTATCAGGTGTTGTTCATCTGTATGCTCAAACGCCTCGTAAAACGCTTTGGCTTAGCGGCCCCGGCCTTACCTCGCCCCAATGGTTAAATACGATCGGAATAGCTCAAATGGAGTCTTATAAGTTTGATCAGGTTAACACATGGCAATATTATAATAACACAAATGCGAATGATATTCCAACATGGGCACAACAATTTAATACCCAAATGGCAAATGCAGGTCAGACAGATGTGTTGGGCATTGGGCACGATGCCGGAGGGTTAATTTTGCGGTATATGGCCCAGTTGCAGTCGACCAATGGTCTGAATGCGATCATTTTGGATGGAGTGCCGAATCAAGGGGGCGCAGTATTTTCAAAATTAACACCAACATCAGATGGGATTTTGTCTGAAGCGCAGAGACTAGTAAATAATGCTTTAAACTACAGAACTCAAGCCCAAAATTGTGTGGCATGCCGTACCATTGAAGCGACGCAAAGTTATATCAATACATTCGCTGTTTCTTCAATAGCTGATTATTATCGCCAATTAAAGCCTGGTAGTCCATTAATTACGAATTTGCAAACTCCTACCATCCCTTATGCGGTTATTTGGGGGAATGAAAATGATGATGCGCTTGGTCTTACCCGGCTAATGAGTTCGTGGTCTAACGCCGGCCTTCAGGGACAGGATAGAGAATACCTGGAGTGCATGGGGAAAGAGTTAGAGCAGCGACTTGTTAGTGCTAACCAAAACTTTGCAATCAGCACTCTAAGGGCAATTGCTGGACTGGCAGGCGCTGTTTCAAAACTTAAACTTTCACAACCAGGTACAGTAGGAGCCGTAATTGAATCAACTTTAAATGCAGTTGCTACAGGACTTCGGGGTTTGTATGATTTGAAAAACGAGTTTCGTGAAATTCTTGAATGTGAATTAGTGCATCAAGCTTTGA
Organism: uncultured Bacteroidota bacterium; assembly: GCA_903905445.1. Classification (GTDB taxonomy): domain Bacteria; phylum Bacteroidota; class Bacteroidia; order Chitinophagales; family Saprospiraceae; genus M3007. Next base: position 19,702 of record CAIVGO010000091.1, on the reverse strand, counting down.
ATTCAAAGTGGACTTTAATGAATTTTCCTTACAATGCGATAACAGAGACTATTACGGTGCCTAATTGTTATTCGCTGATTAGTTGTGATGATTGCTGGACACAATATGCTTCTGACCATGATGATCAGATTTTGGGTTATTGTTTATCGGTTTGCAATGAACAGATTTGTGACGGTACTACGACCGCTACTGTAACCTATCTGGTACCAGAGCCCAACGACGCCCTCTATACCAAAACGGAGCAATCGCTTGCAGGGGCAGCGAAAACGTACGAAGCAATAAGTTGTAACCACATGCAGGAATCCTTTTGGTTATATCCAACTGTAAGAGATGCATTTACTGACTTATTCAACGGAGGTGCTGGTGCAGCTTTTGTGGTTCCAAAATAATGATTGAATAATAAATATGTATACATCATATTTGGTTGCGCGGCATTTCCATAAGCGAAATGCCGCGCTTATTTACGGTTCATGGCTGCTGTGTCTTTTGTTCATGGCTGCCTGTGGTAATTTGCAAAAGCCTAGCGAAGCAGCATCCTTGTCACAAGCCTGGCGATTGAATGTAGCGCCATCCTCCCAGCAATTTGAAAGTATTTATCCGATGATTGCCGGAGACGATGTTTTATGCTCCGCCTATCAGGAAAGGAATTTGGTGTTTTTCTGTTGCGGGCTTAAAGATGGTGCACTTCGCTGGCGTTTTAGCGATACTACACTCCATGATGCCCCTTATTATAACTTGAAAGCAATCACGCTTCAGGATCAATTTGTTATACCCTTGGGTAATACGATCCTGACCTTACGCAAAAAAGATGGCAAGCCCGTTTGGCGTTATGATATCAAAAACAACGCAGAACAATTTTTGGAACAAATGGGCCAAAATAGTTTTTTGCAAGCACGCAATGACTGGACAACCCGAAGTTCATCGGTGTTGCGTTTTAATGTTGAAAGCGGCAAAGTGGATACCTTGTTTCAACGCGCCTGGCCAGATTCTTGTAAATTATTAATCCGAACGCCAGCGGTATTGCCCAATGGTAATTTGATTTATAGCAGTATTGCCTTGAATACTGTTACCCGAAGTACCAAGGCGTTTTGGTACTTGTTGGATGGACGCGATTTCAAGTTACTAAAATCGGGCATGGCCTATACTGACAACGCAGAAGGACTTGGTATAACGAAACAGCCGATCGTGGTTGGAGATAAGGTAATCCTTTGCGCCTATGACCAATTGTTTTGCCTCGATGGGCAGGGGCAGGAACAATGGCGCGTCAAAATGCCCAGGGATATGTTGAGTTCCATCCCTTTGTTTTACCAAGATGCGCTTTTCTGCGCAATGGAAGACGGATTCCTTTACAAAATTAATGTATCCACTGGTGTTACCCAATGGAAATCAAAAGCATCTGGAACGCCTAGTCGTATGGAGGTTTTTGGACCGCAAATTTTTCTAGTGGGCGGTGGAGATGGCTTGCTGTACACGTTTGATATCCAGGACGGCCGTATGATTCGGAAAATGGAATCTCCAAACAATCCATACCGGAAAAATGCACATTTCAGGCGCTTTATTGGTTTGGATGCGGCCAAAGGCTTACTCCTGCTTTATGACGGGAACGATTTACGTGCTTTTAATTTGTTGGACAGGGATAAGTAATGTTAAATGTTATTCAAAAATTTCATTTATAGGCCCCGCCACCGAATGCTCACACTGAAAATCAAAACCCATCATATACGCAATGGTTTGCGCCATTTGTTTCTGCCATATTTGCATCGGTTGTTTTACCTCACCTTTTGCCTCGATATTGGGGGCCAATACCGCACACCAGATCGCATCACTGCCCTCTACCAAGGCATGGTGGTTGCACCAGCCATCTTTGTTGCCGCGACCGTGATCGGTGGTAATCAGGATCGCAGAACGGCCGCGGTACACCGGGTCATTTTGAATAAACTGATATAAATCGGCCAAACAGGCATCAAAATGACGGGCAGCATCCAAATAACCGGCGTAGTTGCCGAGGTGCGCATATTCATCCGTTTCGCCCAAACCAATTAATGTCACCCTAGGGTGTGCCACTTGCAGGTAGTTTTTAGCAAATGCCCAGGTAAGTGAATCTGGACGAACGCCCGTGTGCAAATTTGCCGGAATAAGATGTTGCAGTGCATTGAGGCGCACTTGTTCGGCATTTACCGGCCCATCGGTGCGGTTTTCAAAACCGGCATTGACGGTAAATTCGGCGCGGTTTTCATTTAAAATATACGGGAAAGCGTCCCAGGAGCCAAAAGCAGCCACCTTTCCGCGCGTACCCGCCTGTTTGTTCAGGTATTCAAATACATTGGTGTTGGGATTTTGTTTCTTTGCATTCGACCAAATCCGCAAATCATCCGGGCCACCCGAAAAGAGTTCGTTGTAACCGGGGTAGGAAAACCAAAGGTTATTGTCGACATTCATTTGGTTGCCGTAAGCGCGGTTGCCGTAAATCTGGCCGTTTTTTGCCAATTTAGACCAAAAGAACGGCATTAATTGCGCGCGGCGTTCATTGGGCGTTTGGGCGCCATACTGATTTTGATAGGCTAATTGTTGTTCGGGTGCAATCGTGCCCATCAAATACGGGTCGGCACCCGTGAATACTTCCTGCCAGCGCAAACCATCGGTGGTAACCACAAATACAAAATCAGCAACGGGGGGATGGGTGGTACCTTTGGGTACCTGCAGGGTACAATGCCGCAGGGTAGCCGTGCAATACTGCTGTATCAGGGAAAGACCATGAACATCGGTAGTCGTTTTGGTAAAATCCCGTGCTTGCAGTTGGGAGCGGGTGAAGGCCAAGTGTTCCGGCGCATCGGGAGCAGAAAGGGGTAGGGTAGAAAAAAGGCAGAACAGTACTACTGCGAGAAGGTGCTTCATCTTTATGTGCGAAAAACCGGGCCGCAATGAATTTAAAGCGCACCCGGATTATGACATTTTTCGTTTTGTCGCACAAAGATTGAACCTCCATCCTGAATGGATGGAAAGTAGGTATTAACTTAGTATAAAATAATTGTTAATCAAGGGTTTAAACCTTTTCGCCCACAAACAGGCAATATTCCCAAACACCTCCGTAGGCTTTTCTGATAGACTTATACACGGGTTTGAAGGTGTTTTCCAGCACCGGCATCAGGTGGGCTTCCATGCGCACATGGTTTTTGCCCATCCACCAGCGGAAAAATTTGGAACGGGAATAGTGGAAATCCACTACCGCAATTTTACCGCCCACGGGCAGGTCTTCAGCGGCTTTGGCAATCGCATCTTCCCAGCCCGGATTGAACATGGTCAAGGCATAAGAAATCAGGATGACATCCGGCTTTTGCTCTAGGTTAAAACTGTGTGGCGCATAAGGCTTTTCAATCAATTGCACCTTATTGGGAAACGCGGCCATGTTTTTCTCGGCTTGTTGCAACATATCGGCCGATACATCCACCCCGATTAAAGACAAATTGGGGAACGCACCAGCCAGTCTTTTCAAGTTGTAGCCCGTGCCGCATCCCACTTCCAGCAGCGTTAATTTTGCTTGCGGATCAATGCCCATGCGGGTAATAATTTCTTTGCGCCCAAAAAGGAAGGTCCAGCGGGTAGCATCGTATATTTTGGCATGCAGGCGGTAATAGCCGTGCATGTTTTGGTTTTGTTGTTCGGTTGCAGCGCCTGTGCCTGCTGTAATAGGTGTGTGTTCCATATTGGCTTCGATTATATACCCAGATTTAAACGGATCTGAAGGGTGGACGTGTTAGCGTACGGTTGCAATGTGCGTGCTCGCGTAAGTGCCAACCCGGTCGTTGTTGTGCGACCATTGTGCTGCTTCGAGGTCAAATTCCAGTTTTTCCGGAACCCATTTTGGCAGGAAACTGGCATCTGGCGCAGCCGAACGCAACAGTATTTTAGTGCCAGGGCGGGCATTTTCAAAAATCAGTTTCCATTCTTCTTCCAGCGCCGGATAGTTGTTGGCAGCCAGCCAGTCCTGGTGATCGAGCAGAATGAAATGTGAATATTTGCCCGGATTGGTTTGCAAAAAGTGACTCAAGGTCATGGAATGCGTGGCAATCCGGTCGACGCGACTTTTTAAGGTATCGAAATTCTCGGCTTTCAAATAGCTCGGGCAAGAACCGGGTAAATATGTCCCAAAGAAATACAATTGCCAGAAGTAATTGTCTTGAATGGGGATACCGGTAAACACCTGGCGCATGCACTGGCGCACATACCCGGCCATGCCATCGGTATATTTTTCGCGGGCCATTTGCTGCTGACTTTTGGGAACGCCGAGCATGCTTTGTACCACGTGCCGGCTCAAAAACCAAGACAGGAAGCGATTGAGGAAACGCGGCTCCAAGGCATCATATACCGCTTGTTGGTCGGTCATGTTTTGGGAGTCGAACAGTTTTTGGATCAAACGCTCCGTTTCGGGTTGCGTTTTGAGCCATTGCCGAACCATCCAGGCCACGGTACCGCTGCTGCCACGCCAGTAAAAACTTTTGCGAACGCCGCGACCAGAGAAGTAATCGCCAATATTATTGTCCCAAAACTCCCAGCTATAATCGGCTTGGAGGGCAGACTTTACATTGGTGCGATAGAATTCTTTTGCCTGGTCGAAAGCGCCGGTACCAAAATAGTTATAAAGGTCCTGGTGTGTTCCAACTTGGAATAAGCCTTTTTTGAGATCCAGTAAGGCGTTCTGGCGGGGGTTGACATCGATGGCGTCAATACTTTTTGGGTTGTCAAGCAAGTAATCGAGTGCATTACAACCTGCGCTGGTCAACATCACGATTTCACTATGCTCATCAAAATTCAGAATACCTCGATCACAACGAGGGTCTTCCCAACAGGTATTATAAACCAGATTCCCAGTGTGTATTTTTTTAAATACAACTTCTTCAATACTTTGTAGCGCCGACATGTACGGTACAGTTGATGATTTGATATCCTGCAAAGGAACGGCGATAAATCGGACTATTTTATGAATTTTGAATGATCTTAAAATTAAATTTTTGTGCATTCCTTTCGCCCCTAAAGGTTAAGGCAGTTTTAAGAAACAGTTACCTTATGGTAAAGTATTGAATTTCAGGCAAAATGCGCCTTAATCTTGCATCGTTCATTCAACCATTTCGATGAAAAATCCATCTTACGTTACCCGGCGTCTTTCCACTGCGCACCCTGTTTTTTTTGCCCTTTATGCCTGTGTTGCTGCATTTATGGCCTACGCCTGCATGTACGGCTTTCGAAAACCCTTTGCTGCTGCGGGTTATGGAGGATGGACCTTATGGGGCATCGACTATAAAATAGTCCTGGTGAGTGCGCAGGTATTTGGGTACGCTTTGTCCAAATTTATTGGCATTCGGTTTATCAGTGGCATGACGCCCGAGCGGCGCGCTGTAGCCCTTTTAGGGTTGATTGGCATAGCACAATTGGCCTTGTTGGGTTTTGCTTTAACCCCGTTTCCTTATAATGCGGTGTGGCTTTTTGTAAATGGCATGCCGTTGGGAATGATCTTCGGGCTGGTGTTTGGATACCTGGAAGGTCGGCGCAGCACCGAATTGTTGGCGGCTGCCTTGAGCGTCAATTTCATCATCTCGAGCGGTTTTGTAAAATCGGTGGGTAAAAACCTATTGTTGAGTGGCACTTCTGAGTGGTGGATGCCTTTTATGGCGGGTTTGTATTTTGTTCCATTTTTGCTGCTTGCGGTTTGGATGTTGGAACAAATGCCGCCGCCCAATGCCGAAGATATTCTGGCGCGTACCGAACGCAAAAAAATGAGCAAAGCCGACCGCAAGCATTTATGGCGAAAATACATGCCGGGTTTTCTGTTCTTCACCATCGGCTACCTGATGCTGACGATCATCCGCGACGTGCGCGACAATTTTGCCGTTGAAATTTGGTCAGAATTGGGGTATGCTGGCCAACCAACCATTCTGACGACTGCCGAATTGCCCGTTGCCGCCCTTACGCTCATTGGTTTGGGGGCTTTATCCCTGGTGCGCGACAACTTTAAGGCATTTTGGATCAACCATGCTTTGTGTTTGGCGGGCGCGCTTTTATTGGTCGTGAGCACGTATTTATTTCAAATTCAGTTGATTTCACCCATTACCTGGATGGTATTGAGTGGGTTCGGATTGTTTTTGCCGTATGTCATATTTAACGGAGTGATGTTTGACCGTTTTTTAGCCGCGTATAAAGAGCCGGGCAATGTGGGCTTTTTGATTTACATCGCCGATGCTTTCGGGTATTTGGGGGCGGTAATGGTGTTGTTGTGGCGCAATTTCGGTTTTGCGAAGGTGAGTTGGCTGGATTTTTATCAAAAACTGTGTTACATCGGGATGGGGTTGTTTGCAATAACGATCCTCATTGCCTGGGCCTATTTTTTACGGCGCAAAAAAGCATTAGAAGCAGAACACGCAGTTGCGTAATTTTTTTTAATATAATATTCAATTTGCATGGAAAACAAGTACGATGTTGCTGTAGTTGGCGCGGGTATTCTTGGTTTGGCAATCGCTTATGTAGCAGCCAAAAGAGGGAATAAAGTGGTAGTGTTTGAGCGCAGTACCAAGGCGATGGGGGCCAGTGTACGCAATTTTGGCCTGATATGGCCGATTGGGCAGCCTTCCGGAGCGGCACTCAACCAGGCACTGCGCACCAGAACGGTTTGGCTACAACTTGCCCAGGAAGCGGGTTTGCCCGTAGAAGCCAATGGTTCCTTACACCTGGCGTATCAGGAGGAAGAGGTGGCCGTCCTGGAGGAATTTATGGCCACTACCCGGGATGCGGGCTATCAATGCACGTTGCTTCAGCCCGACGAAGCCGTAAAATTCAGTCCGGCTGTACGCACCGAAGGATTGAAATTAGCGATGCACAGTGGAACCGAATTGACGGTATCCACCCGGCAGGCAATCCCATTATTGGCCGATTATCTGCAAAAGACCTATAAAGTTTCTTTTCACTACGGTACCGCTATTACGCACGTACAGCCTGGTTTTTTGTCCGATTTTTATGAAATGTACAGTGCGGAGCGGATTTATATCTGTGGTGGCCAGGATTTTGAGACCTTATATCCGGCCATCTTCAGGGAAAGCGGCATTACACGGTGTAAGTTGCAAATGATGCGCACCGGCAAGCAGCCGAATGATTGGAAACTGGGCGCATCGCTGTGTTCGGGTCTTACCATGCGCCATTACGAAGCGTTTGCGCATTGTGGTAGTTTGGCGGCGCTGGATGCTTATTTTGAACGCGAAATGCCTGAATTTGGACGCTGGGGCATCCACGTCATGTTGTCGCAAAATGCCCAGGGACATTTGGTTATCGGCGATAGCCACGAGTATGGTTTGGAGCAAACCCCGTTCAATCAAGAAGATGTAAATCAATTGATTTTGAAATACTTAAAATCTTTTGCAGATTTTCCAGATTGGGAAATTGCCGAAACCTGGCATGGCATATACCCAACAATACCCGGCAAAACCAAGTTGGTGCAAGAAGCGGCAAATCGGGTTTGGATTGTAAACGGGCTGAGTGGGGCAGGGCTTACCTTATCTTTTGGCATTGCCGAAGATTTAATTTAATCTGCCGCAATTTTTGGGCGGGCAAAGGTTAGTCGTGCAATTTGAAACAAGGCAATCGCCATAAATAACGCACCAATTCCCCAATTAATGGCCACTTGGTTCGATTGGTAGGCTTCCGTCGCCATACTACCGCCTTGTATATATATAAGGTGTGCCAGAAAAGTGCCCAGGCCAGCGCCCGGGATATAGGCGAGGTAATAGGCGTAATTGGGTCGGAGGATATTTTTAGAAAACAGCAAGGTGTTCCATCCCAACCAAAATGGCACCATGGTGGGCAGAAACAAGCGAAAACTTACCCCAATGAAAAAAGAAGGTACAGCAGGGTCGAAGAGCATATTGCCCATCGAGTTGGGTTTGGGATGCATTGCGGCCATCATGCTACCTGCCGCCAATCCGAGTACAATGACAACGGTAATCCACTCGATGGTACGAAATAAAGTTGCTTTTTTTTGAATCCATTCTACCCCCAACAGGGAAAAAAGAATGAAAATCATTTCGATGAAAATTGCGCCTGCGGAGTAAAGCATTCCCGCTGTTGTACCCCGTGCCAGTGTGACCTGTAAAGCGGCGATATTCAAAGTGCCCAAAGGGGCTGCACCCAAGAAACTAACCCCGATTCCGGTAATAAAAGCAAAGAAGATGCCCACGTATTTTTTTCCTTGCATGAAAATTATTGAAATCGAGTTTGAAACATAGATGGATAGAAAAGAGAACAGGGTGGGTTGGCAGGTAATATTTGCAAAGTTGAGGGTACAAATGGAAAACTTCTACTTATTCATGTGTTTTTTAGGTTGTTATGTTGTTAAGTTAATGTAAAGTGCTTTTGAGTTTGGCACAACGATGACAAAACTGAAAGTATGCTGAATTGATAAAACAAGTAAGAAAATCAATATTTTATGAATTTAAGATCATTTAGGGCATTGATTGACGTCATTTTAAGTTAATAAAAACCTAAGAATTTCTTAACCTGAAAATTTCCCATGCAGGTACAGCAGGCATCTACCTTTGTCCATGGTAAGCAGTATCTGCTGTGTAACCCTGTTAAACTTCTACAATTTAATCAATTCTTTTTTTCAATAATTAAACCTTTTTCTGGAGATGAAGCACTCATACTTCAAGGGCATTCTATGTGCCTTTTTGTTCATGCTGCTGACCGCAGGCGCATTTGCCCAAAGAGTTACGGGCAAAGTAACCGCAGGCGATACCGGCGAAACTTTACCAGGCGCAAGCCTCACTGTTAAAGGTACCAACCGCGGTACTGTTTCTGATGCACAAGGTATGTACAGCATCGAAGCACGCCAGGGCGAAACCATTGTTGTGAACTACGTTGGCTTCGAAACCATCGAAATTCTAGTAAATGGTGCGGCTACCCTTGACATCACCCTTAACGAATCTTCTAAAATCAAAGAGGTAGTTGTAACTGCCCTTGGTTTTAAAAAGGAAAAAGCACGCCTGGGCTACGCTGTACAGGACGTGAAAGGGGAAGATCTTACAAAAGCACGCGAACCGAATGCCATCAATGGCTTGACGGGTAAAGTTGCGGGCTTGACCATCGGTTCTTCACCTGAGTTGTTGGGTGCGCCAAACATTAGCTTGCGCGGATCTAACCCGATCTTCGTGGTAGACGGTGTGCCAGTTAACTCTGACACCTGGAACATCAGCGCAGACGACATCGAAACGTACACTGTGTTGAAAGGCCCAGCGGCTGCTGCATTGTACGGTTTCCGTTCGAAAGACGGTGTGATCATGATCACCACCAAAAAAGGTTCTAAAGACAAACGTGGCTACAGCATTGAGTTCAACTCAAGCCAAATGATCGAGGCTGGCTTTAACGCAATCCCACAGGTACAAGACCTGTACGGTCCTGGTGACCACGGTCGCTACGCATTCGTTGACGGTCGCGGTGGTGGTAAAAACGACGGTGACTATGACATCTGGGGCCCACGCTTCGAAGGTCAAAGTATCCCACAATACGACAGCCCAATCGACCCGGCAACCGGTGACCGTATCGGTACCCCATGGGTAGCACGCGGTAAAGACAACCTCCAGCGTTTTTTGCGCCCAGGTGTATTGTCGAACAACAATATCTCTGTAAGCACGACCAGCGAAAAAGTGGATATGCGTTACTCTACTACCTACAACTACCAGGGTGGTATGGTACCAAACACACAGTTGAACTCTGCAAACTTTAACGTATACAGCGGCATCAAATTTAGCGACAAAGTTAAATTGGAAGCGAATTTGAACTACAACCGTCAATTCACCGACAATATCCCGGACGTAAACTATGGCCCGAACTCCATGATTTACAACATCATCATCTGGGGTGGTGCTGACTGGGACGTTGACCAGTTGAAAGACTACTGGCAGCCTGGTAAAGAAGGCGTTCAGCAGATTTATGCTGAATACCAGCGTTACAACAACCCACACTTCCTGGCCAATGAATGGTTGCGTGGTCACTACAAAACCGATATCTATGGTCAAACTGCTTTGACTTGGACCATCACACCAGGTTTGAGCCTGAAAGCACGTACTGCCATCACTTCTTACGACCTGTTCCGCAACGAAAAATTCCCATACTCTGCTACAGTATATGGCCGTGAAGAAGCACGTGGTGACTACCGCGAAGACAAACGTACTATGTTCGAAAACAACACAGACGTTTATTTGAACTTCGACCGTCAATTGACAGACGACATCAGCCTGAACGCTTTGGCGGGTGGCAACTTGCGTTCTTTCAACTACGAAAGCAATTACACGACTACCAACTACCTGAACGTACCTGGTATCTACAACTTCACCAACACTGCCAATCCTTTGTATGCAACCAACTACCGTGCAAAAATGCAGGTGCAGTCTGGTTACTACTCGGTGGATTTGGGCTTCAAAAGCTTCTTGTTCTTGACGCACACCGGTCGTGTGGATCACTTGTCTACCTTGCCTAAAGACAACAACACTTTCTTCTACCCATCTTTGGGCGGTAGCGTGGTTGTTTCTCAAATCGCCGACCTCGGCCCGGTTTCTTTCTTGAAATTCCGCGCTTCTTACGCCAACGTAAAAGAAGCGTTGACACAGCGTTACATTGGTTCTACACCAGGTGCATCTTTCCCATTGGAATATGGTACGAACTATGCTTCTACCTACGACGGTCCATCTTACAGCAACTCTTCTGTATACTCTAACCCAATCGTAAACAACGGTCAGGTTGGTTCTTACTACACGAATACCATTGCAAACGCAGATTTGGCGCCTTCTTCTCGTACCAACTACGAGGGTGGTTTGGAAGCAAAATTCCTGAACAACCGCATGGGTATCGACGTAACGTACTTCCAGTACATCGACGGTCCACAGATCTTCTCTAAACCAATTTCTGAAGCATCTGGTTACACTTCACAGTTGGTAAATGCGGTTAAAACGAAAAAAGCGGGTTGGGAAGTAAGCTTCAATGCAAGCCCATTGAAAAACCGTGACGGTCTTTCCTGGGATGTATTGTTGAACTGGAGCACATTCAAAGAAACTTTGGAAGAACTTCCAGAAGGTACGGAGCGTTTGTATGGCTACTTAGTGAAAGGTGACCGTTTGGACAAATACTACGACAGCGCGATTGCACAAGACCAAAATGGCAACTACATCCACGATGCATCTGGTCGTGTAATTCGTACGCCAAACGCAAAATTCTTGGGTTACTCTAACCCGGATTGGGTTTGGAGTGCATACAACAAAGTAAGCTGGAAAAACTTGAGCCTCGGCTTCCAGTTCGACGGTCGCGTAGGTGGTGTAATCGCTAACTACATCCGTCGTCAAACATTCCGTGGCGGTCGTCACATCGAAACTACGGAAGGTGCAATGGGTGAAGCGCGTTACCAGGACTGGTTGAAACAACAAGCAGGTACTGACAACAACCCACAAATTGACGGTAACTACGTAGGTGAAGGTGTGAAATTGGTAAGCGGTACCATCAAGTACGACCAATTCGGTAACATCACGAACTACAATGAGTTGACTTTCGCTAAGAACGACACAAAAACATACCTTCAGGATTACATCAGCCGTAAGTACTCTCAGGCTGAAGCAAACTTGATGTCTAAGACGTTCTCTAAATTGCGTGAAGTAACTATCACATACCAATTGCCTGCTGAATGGTTCAAAAACGGCCGTTTCATCCGTCAGGCAAATGTATCCCTCGTAGGTCGTAACTTGTTGTACTTCGCGGAGTACAAAGACATCGATCTCGACCAGTACATTGGTACCAACTACTCTGGTTTGCAATCGCCAACCGCAAAACGTTACGGTTTCAACATCAACATTACTTTCTAAATTTTGGATCATTGCCCTGTGCCGTCTGCAAAACACATCAGACGGCCCAGGCAAGGATGCAACTTTTTCAACTCTTTGATAATGAAAAATTTAAAATATTTCTTTGCATTGTTGCTGCTCGTATTTGCAGCAAACGCCTGCACGAAGTTTGAAGACCTCGAGGCGGACCAAAACCGTTCAACCACTGTACCTCCGGGTTTGGTTTTGCGCGGCTTGTTGAAAGATGTTTATTACGAGCCATGGGGCGATATCAGCCGCTACTGCCAGTACTGGTGCTCGAACTACAACTACTACGACAACAACGAATACGAGTGGACAACCACTGGTTTGAACTTCACTTCGATCAAAAACGTAGTGAAAATGGAAGAAGAAGCGACCCGTATCGGTTTGCCAGCTGGCAACGCGTACGAAGCAATGGGTAAATTTTTCCGTGCTTACTTCTACTACGATATGACCATGAAAGTGGGTGATGTTCCGTTGACAGACGCTTTGAAAGGCGCTGAAAACATTGCACCTGCTTACAACACCCAGCGCGAAATTTTCAAACAAATTTTGACATGGTTGGATGAGTCTAACACACAATTGGCAGCACGCGTTGCAGTTGCTGACCAAACTTTGGTTGGTTTCGACTTCTACTTCAACGGTGATTTGTCTAAATGGCAAAAAGCAGTAAACGCGTTCAAAATTCGCGTACTGGTTCAGTTGAGCAAAAGAGAAGCAGAAGCATCTGAATTGAATGTAAAAGCAGAATTTGCTAAAATTGCAGGCAACCCAGCACAATACCCATTGCCAACCAGCAATGCAGACAACGTGAAGTACACCTACACTTCTGTAGACAAGTATCCATTCAATCCAAGTAACTTCGGTTTTTATGCCGATCGTTACAACACTTCTGCTACGTATGTTGGCAACCTGGCGGCTTTGAAAGACCCACGTGTATTTGTAGTGGCTGAACCTGCTGCTGCTAAATTGGCGGGTGGTTTGACTGCTGCTGATTACGAAGCGTATGTAGGCGCACCTTCTGATGAGGGTTTGGACGCGATGGCTACTAAAGTTCAAAACGGAGAATACTCTCGTATCAGCAAAGCGCGCTTCTTCAGCTCTGACGCGGGCGAGCCTTCTATCCAGATTGGCTACCCTGAACTTTGCTTGAACATCGCTGAAGGTATCAACCGCGGTTGGTGGGCTGCCGGCGACGCAAAAGCATGGTACGACAAAGGTATCACTGCAAGCATGGAATCTTACGGCATCACTGATGCTGCTGCTTTGGCTACTTACCTCGCTGCACCTGCAACCGGTTACAAAGGCAACAACACCGATGGTTTGAACCAGGTTTTGATGCAAAAATACCTTGCTTTGGCACAACACAGCGGTTACGAAGGTTACTACAACTGGCGCCGTACCAAACAACCATTCTTCTACGAAGGTGGTCCAGGTACAGGCAACGGCGGTGTTATTCCTAAGCGTTACCAATACCCGAACACAGAGCGTGACAACAACACTGTAAACTACAAAGCAGCGTTGGTACGTCAGTTCGGTACGGAAGTGGATAACGTAAACAACGACTTGTGGATCGCGAAATAAGATCTGCAACTCCCTTAAGGCATATTAATTGCTTCATACAATAATGGGTTTCAGTTATTTGGGAAACCGGCGCAATGCCGGTTTCCCATTTTTTATTGGGCTTTATCTGATTTATATTTACCTTGGCCTCAAATTTAATCGTTTCCGAAAGGGTATAGCAAGTTTGCGATCAGAAAACCCAATCGGCAATTTTATCGCTTATGGCTTTATTTGATTTTGTGCTGCCCAAAGGTCGAAATTCGGCATTTCCATTGCTGTTTTCGCCTGCTGAAGTGCAATACAGACAATTAGTGGCTTTGCTTAAAAAAGCGCAAGACACCTCGTTTGGGCGTTATTACGATTTTAAAGAAACCCTCCATCGCCCCGATGTAGTGGAGGCGTATCAGTCTACAGTACCCGCTGTGGATTACAATAAAATTTATGACCGTTGGTGGTCTAAAGCGTACCTCTGCGATGACCCGGACGTATGTTGGCCAGGCATTGTTCCTTATTATGCCCTCAGCAGCGGCACCAGCCAGGCTGCAACCAAAAACATTCCGGTAACTTTTGAAATGCTGCGCAGCATGAAAAAAGGCACGCGGCGTTTGTTGCTCGATGTTGCGCGGGTTCCTTCTATGCCGGTGCGCCAATTTGCCCGCAAAATGCTGATGGTGGGCAGTTGTACTTCCATCAAATCGGAAGGAAGGCATTATACCGGCGATTTATCGGGTATCATTGGCCACAACCGCCCTTTTTGGATCGAACGCAACTATGCACCCGGGCGCCATATCTCCAATTTGCCCAATTGGGATGACCGCATCAACGCGATCATCAAAGAAGCGCCGCAATGGGATGTTGGTTTTGCCGTGGGAAGTGTTGCCTGGGTACAACTCATTTTTGAACGCATCATCGACACCTATAAATTAGATAATATCCATCAAATGTGGAAAAACCTCGATGTGTTTGTGCACGGCGGGGTGTTTTTTGAGCCTTATCGCGCCAGCTTTGAAAAATTGCTGGATCGACCATTGCTTACCTTTGATAGCTATATGGCGTCGGAAGGATTTATTTCCTACCAGAATCGGATTGATACCAAATCCATGAAATTACTGACGGATTGCGGTATTTTTTACGAGTTTGTCCCTTTTAATGATCAAAATTTTGATGAAAACGGGGATTTAAGGACCGAATTTCCAGAAGTACACACCGTTGCCGATGCACAAGAAGGCGTTGGATATGCTATTTTATTGAGCACCAATGCAGGGGCCTGGCGCTATTTGCTGGGCGATACCGTGCAGTTTACCGATGCAGAACGCGGCGAAATCCGGCTTACCGGACGAACCAAACAATACCTGTCGATGTGCGGCGAGCATATTTCGGTAGATAACCTGAATGAAGCCGTGCGCAGGGTAGATGCCAAAACCAATGCGGGTATTCGCGAATTCGCGGTGGCTGGTGTTCCGCATGGTAGTCAGTGGGCACATCAATGGTGGGTAAGTTTCGATAATCCTGTAATCAGCGCAGAGGAGTTTGGCAAACTGGTCGATCAGGAACTCTGCGAACTAAACGATGATTACCGGGTAGAACGCGCATATGCTTTGAAAGCCGTTCATGTAAAAATATTACCCAATTCGGTGTTTTATAAATGGCTGGATCATAAAGGAAAATCCAATGGACAGTCCAAAATACCTCGGGTGATTAAAGGCAAACAACTGGAGGATTTCCAGGATTTTATTGCCAACACACCTATATAATAGGCTTGTTTCGAGTTTCCTTCCTACGAAATAAAGTTACAATAGTTCAAAAATCGGTAGGGTTTAATACCGAATGGGCGTTTTAAGATCAGCAATCAGCACAGTTTTCCTGGATTGATTGCTGATTTTTTTTAAAATGATCCTTTATGTACAAGATTTCTTCGTTCCTATTTATTTGTGCAGCGTTTTCCATCTTCTTAAACGCCTGTTTGCCGCCTGCAACGCCTTATCCATTTAAAGATCCAGCGCAAATTGTCGCAGATGCCAAATCCTGGTCGGCCGATCTGGAAGCCTATATCAATCAATGGACGCTCGGAAATGTGCCCGCTGCCATCCCGGATAACCTTATTCCCAAAGGCATTGAGGATAGCAAACAGTTTTACCTGAAAAATCCGGATCAAGTTACGGATGCCGAACCCTGGGCGATTCGGTATGCAAAGCCGGTGAATAAGGATTCTCTATATGCCGGTATTCCCGACCCTAAAGTAACCTATTTGTTTTTAGGGACCGCTTTAGCCCCTTTTGGTAGCAAATTGGTCATTGAAGGCGAGTTTCCGCATTGTCGCTTTTTTTCCATTCAGGCCACTCCGCCCCTCAATGGGAAAGAATATTACGCACAACGCCAATTCGGTACCGCCGAAGTAGGCATCGTGGATGCCGATATAGAACCACTGCCTGGAAATACAAATCCATTTAAACTGGGTGCCAATCGAAACGCCGCAAACCGCAAATACCGATTACAATTTGACCTGACTACGGGTGATCCAACCAGTTTGAATGGACCCGGACATGAATTCCCTTACCGCCAAAATGCCAATACCCGCAAAGCAGCCATGTTGGTTTATCAGGGCCCATTGGGCTATAAAACCGTGGCAGGAACACCTTTACCCGTACAAGGCGACTGGAATTTAGGCGGTTTGTGGGTTCGAATCTATGAACCGGATGCAGGAAAAGGTCCGTTGGGTGGTGTACCTATGCCAAAAGTTTATTTTGAATTGCCCAATGGTAAAAAATATTTTATCGGTTCGGACTTTTCCAACTTGCAACAACGCGCCAATACAACCATTAAAAACAGAAATGTAGACAGCGCGCCCAATCAATATATCGGTCCGGGCGCGGGTTGGTTCAAATCCTGGGGAATTACCCGAAGTATGATGAATGGGGTGTGCCAACTTAATGGCTGGACTTCACCGGATAGTTTGGCACGTGTACGTGCGATTGACCTTGGTTGGACCGGCAGGGGAGAGTTTCAACCCCCACCGGGCAATATAGAACCCCATGCAACGACCAATAATTACGCTACTTATTTAGGTCGGGCTACCACGGTACAAAATGGAATGGTGGCTGTATTGACCGGGCGGCTTCCAACATTCCCACAAACCGTACAAGGAAATCCAACCATGGAAGGCGGCCAGGTGCGTTATTGGAGCATCATTGGATTAGACCAAGACCCCCTCTCGCCGTTGCCTGCTACCACCGTTCATGCCATTGTGGATGATGAGGTAATCATAGATTCCAATAGAAATTATGTGATTGCTTATTCCCGTGTAACGGACCGGCCAACCAATGCCACTTCGGCCAATGGGGTTACCTGGGTCGATTGGGGCACGCAATCTTACTTGGGCCTGCTTATGCGTTGGGTAAATATTACGCCGGAATGGACCTTTCCCTTTGCGCCGCAGGAAAATCACCTTGATTTTAGCCATTCCGATTATGCAGGCACCCAATACGACCCCAGTTTGTTAGGATACAATTGGCGGCACGGGTTTATGCAATGCTATTTGCCTAAAATCCATTACATGACCAAAGCGGAGTTTGAAGCCATTGGTAATCAGGTAAATGCAGAAAATGTGCCTGCCTGGGTGGATAGTTCCTATACGATTTCAGTGCCGACCGACGCGCGTTTAGGCATCGTTACGGCGAGTTCCGTGCTGGATAATTCCAACAATAACAAAGCAGCCAATGCAATTGACGGACTGTTGGATACCCGCTGGTCGAGTGGATTTGGGGCTGCAACCGCGGACTTAACACTAGATTTAGGCAGTACCAAGATTGTGTCCGGCATCAAACTGCATTGGGATTGGGTGTTTTTTGCAAAAAAATACGAAATCCGTGTTTCAGATGATCAGATCAGCTGGAATACCATCGCCATTGGTACGGATGAAAACGGGCAAGTGGATTTTTACAAAAATTTGAAGGATTTAAAAGCCCGGTATGTACAATTACATATTACACAAAATAACTTCGGGTTCAGTACACTCGCCGAATTGGAAGTTTACACCAATGATTGTAATTGCGATCAAGCCATGGTTAACACCCAACCAAGTGCGCAGCGCCCACAGTCGATACTCCAAATTTCACCGAATCCATGTTTGGATAAATTGAATTTTAAAACCGATTTGCAAGGGCCTTTCCAATTGGAAATCGTAAACAGCAATGGTCAATTATGCCACAAATCGAACAACGCCAGTTTTGACCAAACCGTTGAAGTAGATTTCCTGAAACCAGGTGTTTACTTTTTACGGTTGGTTAATGATCGAAAGCAACATTTTTCAGCAAAATTTATCAAACTTTAAACCGGGTTTCGTCGATTAAAAACGCCAGCCAATGAGCAAATTATCCTGTAAAAAGGTGAAATGCTGGCTCCCACGGTCATTTGGTGAATAAGTGGTGCGGATATCGGGCATATTGATATACCCGGCTTTAAGATTTAAGCCTATTGATAAATGTTTGAAAAACAACATATTGAGGCCCACTTTTAACGCAGCGCCATATCCCGCAATATGATAGCGGTCATATCGAATTTTTGAAAGCAACTTGGTGTTGGTTTTGGGCAGTAAACAGCCAAGTCCGACGCCTTCCGTAAGTTCCAGGGCTATATTTTTATAGCTACGATGGAATAACATCGGAAGCAAGTCATCGCTTCGGTTTAGTTCCAGGTTGATATAATTGAGCCCATCCGTATGCTCAAACGTCAAAAAATCAGGTTTCAACTGAATCTGCTCGTCGGTGTAAACACCATCATAGGGTGTATCGGAATCGGCAATTTTCCCATTGATTTGAACAAATTGATTGGTCACCATCACATATTTCATGTGGTCACCACTTAAGGAAAGGTGGTAATGCTCATTCAGGTAAAACCCGATACCATAATTGCATTGCGGTATCGTGAGCGTACTCGGGTTTAAATATACATCGGCTGTAAAGGGCGTTTGCCGATCGCGGGCTACGACATTATTTAAGGTAAAATCGTAGTTTTCTCCATAAAGGTGCAAATCAGATTTGCCATAGCGCGCACGGTTATAACCCCAGAAAAAATAAAATTTTCCTTTTAAATGGGTGATTTTGGGGGCAGTTTGAGCGATCAGGGAACATTCACACAACAAAGCAGCAAGAATCAGTAAACTTCTGAGCATATACGTAACGTAGGATGAGCAAAAAGGGGTGCACTTAAAACCGGATCTAGCGCAAAAGGTTCAGGGTGAAAACTTGGCCTATCACCATATTGCTAACAAAAATGAGATAGAAAAGGCGGCCAAATTAGCCGCCTTTTCTAATTCCAACCGTATAACTTACTCTTCAATGCGTTCTGGTGCCAATCCCCAGTGCTCCGGTGAGCGCCAAAGGGCAGAAAGCAACAATTCGCGCATGAAAAAGAACTCTTTTGGCAATTTATCGTACAAACGCGAGAACAACTCTTCATGGGAAAGCAACTCCTGCTTCCATGGCTCGCGTGCGATGGTCATGATTTTGGTAAAGTCGTCTTTGGTGAAATCTTCCAATCCTGTCCAGTCAATATCTTCATAACGTGGCATCCAGCCAATCGGGCTTTCCACGGCAGATGCTTTTCCTTTGGTACGCTGGATGATCCATTTCAGGACGCGCATGTTTTGTCCGAAACCTGGCCACACAAACTTGCCATTTTCGTCTTTTCTAAACCAGTTTACACTAAAAATACGCGGCGGATTGGGCAAATCACGGCCAAACTGCAACCAGTGGTTTACATAATCGCCCATGTGGTAGCCCATGAATGGCAACATCGCAAATGGGTCGCGGCGCACTTTGCCAATTTCACCAAAGGCAGCGGCTGTCATTTCAGAACCCATGGTTGCAGCGAGGTACACGCCAAAGTTCCAGTTGAACGATTGGAAGGTAAGTGGCACAGCGGTACTGCGACGACCACCAAAGATGAATGCCTCAATCGGTACACCTGCTTTATTGTCCCAATGTTCGTCGATTGCCGGGTTTTGATACGAAGGTGCCGTAAAGCGCGAGTTCGCATGTGCCGCAGGTTTGCCACTGGCAGGATCCCACGGTTTGCCGGTCCAATCGGTCAGCGGACCAGGTGGCTCAGGCGTCATGCCTTCCCACCATACATCACCATCTTCCGTGATGGCAACATTGGTAAAAATCGTGTTTGCGCGGATCGACTCCATCGCATTCGGGTTGGTTTTGTAGTTGGTACCCGGTGCCACACCGAAGTAACCCGCTTCTGGA
>CAIVGO010000090.1 GCA_903905445.1 uncultured Bacteroidota bacterium | reverse complement strand
TGGTGTTGGCAAATTGGGCATCAGTTCCAGCGCCTTTAATCAGGTTTTGGGCGTTTGTGTTGTTGGCGGCCATCGCAATTGCAAGACTAAGCCAGAAATTAACTTGTTTCATGTGAAAAATCATGGATTATACAGGTGTGAGAAAATGGATTAAAGCGGGATGGATTAAAATTTATTTAAATCTAAAGTGCGCTGCCTTTATTTCGTTTTAGCGTTAAAGGAGCGTTGTTTTTCCTGTTGGATAATTTTGCGGTACAAATCTTTGTCCTCGATAATCTGCTTCAGGCTTTTGAACCACAGCGGATCCTGAATCAGGCCGATGATTTTAATTTCGGTACGGCGGTTCAATTGGTGGGCCGCTTCCGAGCAGTTGGTGCAGCTGTTCAGCAATTGGGTTTCGCCATATCCTTTCCAGGTAATATTATCGGCATGAATACCTTGGTTAGAAACGAGGTAATCGACACAAGACTTTGCGCGTTTGTCGGAAAGCGTCAGGTTGTACTCATCTGCGCCACGGGCATCGGTATGTGAGCCTAACTCGACTTTAATACCGGCATTGTCCTTCAAAAACACCGAAAGTTTGTCGAGGGTCGTCATGGCTTCTGGCCGCAGGTCCCATTTATCAAAATCATAATAAATGTTGTTGAGTTGGAAGCGCTTTCCGATCTGGATAGAATCGAGGTCGATGGTACCGAGAAAATAGCCCACTTCATTGCGTTTGGTCATGAGCGGTACCAAATCTGGTTCTTTGATCCCCATGCCATCTACACAAAGAATACAGCCATTAATATTGACATACACTTCGATTCGGCGGTTGAGGTATCCTGGTTTCCGTACGAGCATCGTGTAATGATTCCCTTCGGCGAAAGAAAAGTTGAACGTCGATTTTGGCAGGCGTTCGATGGCCAATTCCTGTTGTTGGGTGGTATTATTGTAAATTTCCACCTTACAATCGCGCAGGGTATTGATGGGGTTGTGGTCGAAGGCTTTATCAAAAATGGTGATATCGAACACGTATCCCGGCTTGCGCTCGAGTCCGAGGTTCAACGGCGTATCGACATCCAGTACATCAAAAATGATTTCTTTGTCGAAGAAGGTGGGTTTTTCTGCGCGTACTTTATAGCGCGTTACTTTAGCGCTTGTAATCGTAAAACGGCCATTTGCATCAGATTCTGTATGGCCGACTGCTTTTTTAAGCATATCGTCGTAAAGCGTCACTGAAACCTGGCTGAGTGGAGCACCCGACACCTGGTCGAATACAGTTCCTTCTGTGCGCACCAACGAAGTGTTGATGGGCGTATTGATTTCCTGAGCGGGGATTAAAGCGGGGATTAATAATGCAATTGGGAGCAACGTTTTCAGGTACCACATGGGTAGATAGTGTTTGATTGAAAAGAGTAAAAAATCGGTTACTATTCTTTATACGTACGAATCTTGTGCCAGTTCATAAATGGGCACATTTATTAACATTTTATTAAGGCATTTAAACTTCCTTTAACGAAAGTGCTTTTGTACATTCCGCCGTAACGTTGCTGCTATAAAAAACAGGAAGTAAAAGGGGGCAATTGAAAAAGCGGCGGAATCGTGCGCAATTTTTGGTGGGTCGATTTACAGAAACCGCACTCTTTTTTTATAATTTTTCAAACGAGCTTGGTTTTTTCATGGATA
>CAIVGO010000089.1 GCA_903905445.1 uncultured Bacteroidota bacterium | reverse complement strand
TCATAACCCGCTTTCCAACCCTGTTTTTGGTTGTCGGGGCTGATTTTTACCATCCCAAAAGGCATCGAGGCGCCCGGAAATTGCATCCAGCGGCTATCGTGGTTGCCAATCATACAATCCACATAATCAACGGGTTGTTTTTTTGTGGCGCTTTGGGCAAAACACCCGCAAGCGATGAAAATTAAAAGGAGCGTGAAATATTGCTTTTGCATGTGCAGGTTGGATTGAATGGATAAATGCTTTACCACGATTTTTCGATTTCTTCGAGGGTGCGACCTTTGGTTTCGGGTACCCGCGCCCAAACAAATCCAAAGGACAGCAGCGCCATTGCGCCAAAAATCCAGAAAGTACCGGCAGGGCCTACCATTTCAAGCATAATTGGAAACATTTGCGTAACCAGGTAAACGGCCACCCAAAGGGCAAACGTGGCAACCGACATGGCCACGCCGCGCATTTTAATTGGAAATATCTCGGAAATGATCACCCAGGTAACGGGGCCGTACGAAGCAGCAAAACTGCCAATGTACAACAGGATAAACAGCAACAAACCATAGCCCGTCCATCCGAAATAGAAGGAAAAGCCGACCATCATCAAACTGATGGCCATGCCAGCGCCGCCCAACAGTAATAGGGATTTGCGGCCCAGGCGATCGACCCAATAAATGGCGACAAAGGTGAACAACAAATTGATCAGACCAATAATAACGGTTTGTTGAAAGGCTGCTTCGGTGCCTGCACCAACGGCTTTGAATATTTCCGGGGCATAATACATAATGGCATTAATGCCTTGGATTTGAGAAAAAACAGCCAAAAAGATGCCCACCCAAACTGCTTTTTGAAAACGGCCGGTGAATAATTCGCGCAAGGTGCCTTGTTCTTCGTGCAAGGTGGCTTTAACTTCTTCCAAAATGATATTTGCCTGCTCCGTACCATTTATACCAATCAGTATCTTCAGCGCATCGTCGTCGCGGCCCTCTTTGGTGAGCCACCTCGGACTTTCGGGTACAAAAAACAGGGCCACCAGGAATAAAATGGCGGGTATAACACCCGAAGCCATCATATAACGCCATCCGTATTCGATATTCCAGGTTTCGTCGCCCGCATTTTGAATAAGGGAATTCACAAAAAAGATGACCAAAATGCCAATTACGATTGCCAATTGGTAGTAGGACACCAGTCTTCCACGGATACGCGCGGGCGCTAACTCGGTGATGTACAAGGGTGAAACCATCGAAGCCGCGCCAATACCCAGACCGCCGATAAAGCGAAAAATGGTAAACTGGGTAAGGTTTTCGGGCATAGCCGCACCAATTGCTGAAACTGCAAACAAAACCGCCGTACCCAACAATACCTGTTTGCGCCCAAATTTATCGCTCAACCAACCTGCCGCCATTGCACCGAAAATGCAACCAAAAATGGCGCTCGATGCCGCCCAACCGGTCATTGCCGCGGAAAGTTGAAACTTGATTTTCAAAAAACCAATCGCGCCTGAAATCACGGCGGTATCGTAACCGAACAGCAAACCACCCAGGGCTGCTACAGCGGTGAGTAAATAAACCGTGCGCATTTGGGCTTTAGCTGCTGCTTGTATAGATGTTGACATGTGTATGTTCTTGATTGAATGCTGCTTTTAACGAATGAACAGTTTTTAAAATCCCTTTTTTAACTGCGCACATAGGCTTTTAGTACCGCGCAAGTTTCCCCCACGCTTTCGCCAACGGGTCGGATATGATAAGCGCCCACGGAAGCCGGTACGATAAAGGTTTCGGCATAGTGGACATGAAAAGGTGGAAATGCATCATTCGGACTTTCGACGACTACCGTGCG
>CAIVGO010000088.1 GCA_903905445.1 uncultured Bacteroidota bacterium | reverse complement strand
TCGCCACTGCGGGCCACCAACAATAAATTGTATCCTTTTGTGGCCAAAACGCGGGCGATTTCGGTTCCAATGCCCGAAGATGCGCCGGTAATTAATGCGTATTGCATGTTGTTGTTGTTTTTATTTGAAAAGACAAGGTGTTAGCGAAGTATTAAGTTTACCCAAAATTCCATTTCCACGATGGCAGGCGCAAAATCCATAGAACCGGCTGTAGCAAACGTACCCTTTTGCTGCACGACCGCCTGTTTGAGGGCATCCGACAAATAAAAAAGGTGTTCGGCCAGGTGGGCAGGCGTTTCTTCCAATAAAAGCACTTTTTGAGCGGCGGCTTTTTGAAGCAGCTCGGTCAGGAAATGCAATTCCTGGGTTTTGGTTTCTTTGTACAGCACATCAAATTGGGGTTCCAGTTTGCGCAGGTTCTCCACCGATAATTGGGTCAGGAGCAGCACTTCACCGTAGCGTCGGATGCGTTCGGTCAGGTAAAACACAATTTGCTGGCGCACGTCCGTCAAAGCCTCGGTTTTGCTTTGCAGGTCTTGAGCAAAGGCTTCCGTTTCTTGAAAAATAACGGCAACAAATATTTCTTCTTTGTTTTTGAAGTAATAATAAAGACTGGCCTTATTCAAGCCCGCTTGTTTGCCAATATCATCCAGGTTGGTTTTGTCGTACCCAAAGCGGGTAAAACATGCGCTGCCTGCTTTCAAAATGGCGGCGCGTTTTGTATTTTCTTTCATGGCGCGTTTTTTACCAAAATGCCTCAATGCGCTGAAGCACGCCACAAAGGTAATTCAACTTTTTATATTTTCAAACAAAAAGCAAAAATATTTGAAAAATAGAATTTTGCCTGGTAGTTAAAATCATAATTTGTCAAGGAAATGCTAACGTGTATACTTCCAGAAACTAAAACCCTTTTCGGCACGTTTTTTTCTGTAGTTAGGCTTGCAACATAACAACACCGGTATAAAACCGTTTTAACCATTGAACCCAATCATTCACCCACTAAAGTTTAATCCTATGATTATTCTCACTTTTCTGCTCTTAGTCGTACTTATTTTCGGCAATAAAATGTTGAAAGAAGCATAATTACGACCCAAAACCTCGGGTAATTCCGTACAAACGAAAGAAAACAACTTTTTTACACTCCGCACAACCTATAAAGCAAAGCGCGCTTCGAAGACCTCGAGGCGCGCTTTTTTTATAATGCTTGCAGGGGGAAAATTAACCGCCGTAGGTAGACACCAGTACTTTCAAATTTTCCAGGTACCGTTGTTTTACCGGTTCGCGGAGGGATTTGTTGGTTTGTGTATGAAATTTGTGGGCAGAGAGAAAACTCACCTGAAGTCGATTCCAGGCTTTTTCATCGTGCATGATGTTGTATGCTTTCAGTTCTTCAAACAAGGCGTTGCCGATTTTTACAAAATCCGTGCGGCCGAGGTAGTCCAAATCGGCGTCGCAAAGAATTTGTTCCAATAAGTTTGTGGGCGATTGCGGAATTTTGGTGGCCATAATCATGGCGCAGATCTGTTCAATATCGCGTGGGGAATACCCAAAATCGGGCAAATACGTCTGGGCCAGCAAACAACCTTCGGCTTCATGGCCAGCGTGTTTGTCTTTTACAAAACCGGCATCGTGAAACAGGGCGGCCGTTTTCACCAATTTGAGTTCGCGCCCACGGATACCCTCACTGATACAAATTGCCGTAGCCATTTTCAGTACGTCCATGGTATGGCGCATCCCGTGATAGGTCAGCTTCGGCGAGAGTTCTCCGCGAAGTTTGGCAAGCAAAAATTGTTTGGCGGCACTATAATTCATATCAATTTGGCAGTCGGTATGCAGGACAACGCATCAAGTAACAAGTTTGTTGGACAACGGGCAGCGTAAAAATGGGGATTTTCTCAAATATAGCGGCTGCTAAAAATATAATTTTAAGAATACTACCAATTTTGTGCCGCTTTTAGTCAAATAAAATAAAATTTCGCTGCTACTTTTGAGCAGAATTTCGTCTGAACCGCGGCAACGGCCGATTTTTAACACCGTTGATGCGAAGTCGTTGTCCTTTTTCCTCATTTTCACTTTCACTTTTCAATTCCGTTACAATGAACTTTTTAGAAATCCTCCAAGGCCAACTTTCTGATGATGTATTAGGTCACATCAGCAATGAAATTGGTGCAGAAAAGGAACAAACGGCATCTGCTGCCAACAGTATTTTTACTACGTTGGTAGGTGGACTTGCCGGTCACACTTCCGATGAAAATGGTATTTCAAGCCTTACATCTATGCTTGATGCAGACCATGATGGTAGTGTACTGGACGATCTGATGGGTATGGTAACCGGGGTGGTACAAGGTGGTGGCGATCAGCAACAGGCGATGCCGAATGCGTTGAACGGTGCGAGCATTTTGAACACCATTTTGGGCGATCGCCAGGAGGCAGCGGCACAACACATCAGCCAGTCTTCTGGTTTGAGCATTGGCCAGATTATGAAATTGATGCCGATTTTGGCGCCCATCGTAATGGGGGTTATTGGCCGCGCGCGCAGCCAGGGCGGTATTGGCATGGGTGATATTGCCAGCATTTTGATGGGTACTACCCAAAATGCACAACAAGGCGGTATGGGCGATTTGATTGGTTCGGTGTTAGGCGGTGTTTTTGGCGGCGGTCAGCAACAACAGCCAGCACAACAACAGCCACAAACAGGCAGTGATATGATTGGAAACATCCTGGGTAATATTTTTGGCGGCAAATAATTGCCCGATTTTATTGCAAAAAAAGAATTTTGAAGCAAGGCGTTCCGTATTTCGGGACGCCTTGCGCTTTTTTTGTCCGCCCGCGACCATTTTCCCGCAATAAAAAGAAGGGAACATTTCGCCGAAAACTACCTTTGCGATACAGTCTTTCGAATCTACACCTTTTATGAAGCAACGATTTTTACTTTTTTCCTTTTTGCTGACGCTCGGCGGGTTACAGGCGCAAAACCGGATTACCGGCAATTTGCAGTCAAATGGCAATTTTTTTATCGCAGACGAAAAGATCGGCGCGACCGGAACACCACAATATGACTACCAAAAGTTTGGCGCTGAAAGCTGGGTCAACCTCAATTATTCCAACTGGGGTTTTGACCTGGGCCTGCGTTTCGACATGTTCAATAACTCCAACCTGCTCAATCCACAAGGCTCGTTTTCCGGCGAAGGCATTGGCCGCTGGTTTATCAAAAAGAAGATCGACAAGTTTGAAGCATCTGCTGGTTACTTGTACGACCAAATTGGCGCGGGGATCATTTTTCGGGCATATGAAGAACGCGCACTGCTGATTGATAATGCTTTGGTTGGCCTTAAAGTGGGTTATAATTTTAACGAAAACTGGCGCATTAAGGCTTTTACCGGCCATACCAAACGCCAGTTCAAAACCTATGATTCCACCGTGCGCGGGGCCGTACTGGAAGGCTTTATCAAGCCCGACTCTACCAAAGCCTTTACGTTGGCGCCGGGTATTGGCGTGGTAGCCCGCACTTTTGGCGACGAAACCGTGAATGATATTGTCAATACGATTGCTACCTACGCGCCCCAGGACAGCACGGGCGCACAATACAACACGTATGCGGCCACGTTTTTCAACACCATGACCGCTGGAAACGTGACCTGGTACCTGGAAACGGCTTTCAAATCAAAAGATGTCATCAATGATATTTTTGCTTCCAATGCCCGTGGGGGCGTTGGCAAATTGGTAAACCGCCCGGGTTACACCGTTTATACCAGTGTTTCGTATGCCGCACACGGCCTCGGCATTACGGTGGAAATGAAAAGAACCAAGGATTTTGCCTTCCGAACGGTTCCGTTTCCGCAAACACCGCCGATTCAGGGACCGCTTAACTTCCTGCCGCCCATGGCCAAGCAAAATACCTACCGCCTGACCGCGCGCTTCTCGCCGCAAACCCAGGAGCTGGGCGAACAAGCCATCCAAATTGACCTGAAATACAAAATCAATAAAAAGTTGGCGGTGGGCCTCAATATTTCCGACATTCAAAACCTCGATGGCAAAGAATTGTACCGCGAAATAACCCCAGAATTTACCCTGAAGCAAAGTAAAAAATGGCAACTGATTGGTGGGGTACAATTATTGCACTACAATATGCCGGTGTATCAGGGCAAAGCCGATGCAAAAGACGAATCCGACCCGATCGAATTTTTGGGCGGCGGTCAAGCCGATTATGTGGATGGACTGACGCCTTACGCCGAGTTTTTATACAAATTTTCGCCCCGAAAATCCATGCGCCTTGAGGCACAGTATTTGCTCACGGACGATGAATTTGGATCCTGGGTAAATGCAGTTGCCGAGTTTGGCTGGGCACCGCACTGGCTTTGTTACGTGTCGGATATGTACAAAATTCCGCACCACAATGCCGTTGAATATCCAGCGTCCAAAACAAAATACGATGGCCTGCATTATCCTTCGGTGGGCCTGGTGTACACCCAGAAAGCCAACCGTTTTTCCATTGCATACGTCAAGCAGGTGGAAGGTATCAACTGCGCGGGCGGTATTTGTCGCTTCGAACCAACTTTTCACGGCGTCCGACTGAACATCAGTTCGTCCTTTTAATTTTACTACAATCACCATTCAACAATGCTCGATATGAAAAACATTTTTTATGTATTGATTGCCGCAAGTATGCTTTTTTCTGCCTGTGCCGAGAAGACATTGGTCATTCCAGAACTTTCTGCGGGTAAAAAACGCATTTTGATTGAAGAAATCACGGGTGTAAACTGTCCGAACTGTCCGGATGGTGCGCGTGAATTGAAGGCTTTGCAGAATCAATTTGGCAAAGAAAACCTGATCATTGTGGGTATTCATTCTGGCGGAAACCTTTCGTCGCCCATTTCCGGGAGCAAATACGATTTCCAGATTCAGGAAGGTTACGACATGACCAATTATATCGGCACGTTGTTTGGTTTGCCTTCTGCATCCATCAACCGGATCGAAAACCTTGCGGACGAAACGCCGTTTCTGATTGGTGGTTGGGCCGCACAAGTCAGCGCCGAATTGGCCAAAGACTATGGTCTCGATATTTTTGTAAACAACACCTACAACGCAGAAACACGCAGCTTGGATATCAACGTAAACCTCGCACCAGAGAATCCGATTAATGAAGAGGTGCGTTTGACGGTGGTGATCACCCAAGACAGTATTGTTGACGCCCAATACGAGGGAACGATTATTCTTCCGAACTATATGCACCAGCATGTGTTACGGGATGTCGTCTCTAAAACGGATGGCGATATTATTACGGAAGATCTGGGTGCCAATGCTTTGGTGAAAAAGACGTACACCGTAAAACTTTCAGAAGCCTGGGACGCAAAACACTGTAACGTAGTAGCATTTTTGCAACGTGGATCGGGTAAAAATAAAGAAATTTTGCAGGTTGCAGAGGCGCATGTGATAGAATAGCGTATTTTCGCCGTCTCTAACCATCACCATAATATAACCATTTTCAGACTATGTTCAACCTGACCGAAGAGCACTTTGCAGTAAAAGAGGCGGCGCGCAGTTTTGCCCAAAATGAATTAAAACCAGGCGTAATTGAGCGCGACTCTAAAATGTTGTACCCTACCGAACAGGTGCGCAAAATGGGCGAACTTGGCTTTTTGGGTATGATGGTTTCGCCCGAATACGGCGGCGGCGGCATGGATACGCTTTCCTACGTGCTGGCCATGGAAGAAATCAGTAAAATTGACAATTCCTGTTCCGTTATTGTATCGGTGAATAATTCTTTGGTTTGCTGGGGTATTGAAACCTTTGGAACAGAAGAACAAAAACGCAAATACTTGCCAAAATTGGCGACTGGTGAATGGATTGGTTCTTTTTGTTTGTCGGAACCGGAAGCTGGCAGCGATGCAACCAGTCAGCGCACCACTGCGGTTGATATGGGCGACCATTACCTGTTGAGCGGTACCAAAAACTGGATTACCAATGGCGGCACCTCCAAAGTACACCTGGTAATCGCACAAACCCATGCAGAAAAAGGCCACCGCGGCATCAATTGCTTAATCGTAGAAAGCGATTGGCAAGGGGTAACCATTGGGGCAAAAGAAGATAAATTGGGCATTCGTTCTTCCGACACCCATACCATTATGTATTCGGATGTGAAAGTCCCCAAGGAAAACCGCATTGGCGAAGACGGGTTCGGCTTCAAGTTTGCCATGAAAACCTTGTCGGGCGGCCGAATTGGCATTGCTGCGCAAGCCCTTGGCATCGCGGCGGGCGCTTACGAACTCGCGGTTGCGTACGCGCAGGAGCGTGAAGCGTTTGGCAAACCGATTTCTCAGCACCAGGCAATTGCGTTCAAAATTGCCGATATGGCCACCGATATTGAGGCCGCACGGATGTTGGTGTACCGGGCTGCCTGGTTGAAAGACCAGCACCTCGACTTCGACCAGGCTGCTGCGATGGCTAAGTTATTCGCCTCCGATGTGGCCATGCGCCATACCGTGGAAGCCGTTCAGATTCACGGCGGTTATGGTTTTGTAAAAGAATACCACGTGGAACGCTTGATGCGCGATGCAAAAATTACCCAGATTTATGAAGGCACCTCCGAGGTACAGCGCATTGTCATTTCGCGCAATGTATTGAACGGAGCATTGTATGTAGCCTCTCCGGTACTGGCTGCACAATAGGCATGTTGCGGTGAGAAGTAAACCGCAATATTTGCTCAATAAAGATAAACATGAGGAGTCATCCCGAATTTTGGATTCCACCAAAATTTGGGATGGCTCTTTTCTTTTTTTGAGATCTTAAGTTTGCGTTTCTTCTGGCATTATTCAAATCCCGATTTTGTGCCTTATCAACCTACAAATGCTTGACCTACAAATGTGCGGCCTACAAATGCATGACTTCTCCGAAGTCGTGAGCGGGTTCAGACATTGTATCTTTTCTACAAATGTTCGACCGCTCGCGAGGTGGTCGCGTTGCCCAATGATTTATTGATTAAAAAACATCTCCGGGAATCTCAAAGGCAAGGCACTGACCTTCCTGGAGGTCAAATATTTATAGCAACGCCAAATGGTATTTTTTCCGCACGACCTCGCTAGAGGTCGAATATCTTACC
>CAIVGO010000087.1 GCA_903905445.1 uncultured Bacteroidota bacterium | reverse complement strand
GGTTTTGTGGGAAAATTGCTGCCCTTCTCCGCCCCAGCCAATGGTGGGGCTGATGAAGGTGGGCCAGTGGATATTTTCTCCAGTACTGATTTGTTGCCAGGTGATTCCGCGGTCCGGGCTGACCCAGGTAGCAAAATAGCCTGTTAGGATGCTGCCTTTGCAAGTAGTAAGTAAAATGAAAGTTGAATTAGGAATGTATTCATAACCAAAAACAATAATACTATCGCCTAATGCATCTATATTCATTCTGTCCCAATTGATACCCCCGTCGCTTGTAATGATCATCTCAGTTGGAATAATCATGTTAGCAATATAGCCAAATGAACCTATTCCATTTTTCTGGTCGGCAAAACTTAATCCTAATAAATATTGTAGCGGTGTATTGGAGACTGCCCAAGATATTCCACCATTGGTACTTCTGAATACGCGTGCATCACTAGTGCTGAACCAAACATGGTCTCCATATGCATCAGCACCCAAGATAAATTCACCTAAATTAGAGTTAGGGATACTATCTGAATTTATTAAAGTCCAATTTATGCCACCATTCTCAGTGAGGAAAATAGAAAACCCATTGGTTTGGCCTCCTTCAATTACAATTCCATGGTTTAAATCAAAAAAATGAATGAAATTTACCCAAGAGTTCCCCAATCCAAAATTTGGAGAAAACGCATTACTCCAAGTTTTACCTCCATCAATGGTTTTTAAAACTTTGGCTTGTTTGTAATTTGTTAGGCCCGCTATAAAGCAAGTATTTTGATCTATTGAACAAATACTCGTTATAATAGGCTTTTTTCCTAATGGCACTGAATTGGACTTCCAATTTAGGCCTCCATCCTTCGTAATGCTTATGTAGGCGGAATCCGTTTCTTGAGGTCCATACTCGTTGTCTTTCACAAATTGACGGTAGCCTGCACTCCAAATAACGTCTTCGTTTAATACATCGATTGCTGAAATACTGATGGTGTCACCAAAATTAGGAGTGCTTGAAACCCATTGTGCAATTGCAATGTTGTGTATTAAAAACAATATTGCTGTTATTAATGCTTTCATTTTTATTATTTTTAAAGTTTGAAGTTTTTTTGAAACTTATTTGCCTTTATCTGTCAAATAGCAGTTGACAGAAAATCTGTTTATATCTTTATGAATTTAAATATTTTATTGGAGTCATTGCATGAAATACTGATATGATAAATACCTGGAGGCAATGCATTAGCGTTTATCCTGTTTTCTTCTTGAGTAATCGATTGTGATAATACTTTTATCCCTAAGTTGTTAAAGATAGCACAATCCGTTAAGTTTTGATCTGGTGGAAGGTTTATGTTTATATCCCCCATTGATGGATTTGGGAATATTTTGATCAATCTATTATCTTCTGATTCACGTTCTTCTATTGTGTCAAAATTATTATTATTTAGTATTCCGATAATTTTAAGTTCAAGGTCTTCAAATTTAGGGTTGTAAATTATTGTTTTTATATTGTTTTTAAAAGGGTCTGGTTGGTCTAGTTTTATGTAACAAAGCCTATAGTAATTGTTTATTGTAAAATAAGCAAACTGTATTTTTTTGTCTTCCTCATTACCATAATTCGAAATTAGTTTAATGTTTGGGAAAGCATTTTCGAAATAATAACTTTCGTTTACCTTACTTAATTTAATGTTTTGAATGATATTATTCCCAGTAACAGAAAAATTTAATTTGAATAAAGCAACTTCACCAGTTGATTTCCTTTTAATTTCTCCAATGAATTGTTGATTGTTTTGGACTGGGAATAAGCATTCGGCAGTAGGCATTATATCTTGCTGACAAATTACTGCACCACCTCCCTTAGGCTTCTCCAAACTAACCACCAAATCCACCACAACCGGCTTAATCGCCACAATACTAAACCACGTACTAACCCCACCCCCCAAACAAACCGCCGCAACCCGATATTTATACGTTAAACCCGGTTCCAAGTCCTCCTCAAAAGCCGTGGTTTCTGCCGTAAAGGCGGTGCTAATCAATGCATCCAAAGTATCCATCAAACTAACCTGATACCCAACCGCTCCCACCACCGCATCCCAACGCAGGGTCGCATATGTGGTGCCAACTTCAACGGCTTTTAGGTTTTGGGGCGCAGGCTGGTCGCAGTTGCATGAATATGTAGTGGTGTTGGGGCTGGCCTGGCAAATTGTTGTAATTACCAACATCAAGGAAAAGAAAATGTGTCGCATGGGT
>CAIVGO010000086.1 GCA_903905445.1 uncultured Bacteroidota bacterium | reverse complement strand
CTGCCCGAGGAGGATAAGCGGGCAGAGCCCGAATGATTGATGCACGGGGTGGAACCCCGCGCAAGCAAGGGCAATTTCAAAATTTGAGGTGTAGTATTCCGCCTACTTCCAAGTATCCAACAAATGTTTCACCGTAAATGCCCCGCTTGCTTCTTTTAAATCTGCCTTGGTCGTAAACAGCACCGTTTTGCTTTCGCCAGGGATCAAATCAAAATAATTATCCGAGAAAAAGCCGTCTGCGCTGGATTGTAAGAACACGTTTTTAGCCAAATTTTCGCAGGTCAAGGTAATTTCGTAGCCAAGCGGCTGTTTGGCAACCGTGGTTTTGATGCGTGGGTTGGACAGTTTGAGGTTTTTAGGTGCCGTCACGAATAACAATCGATGCGAAAGCACCGTGCTGTCTGCTGCCAGCAATTGGCATTCGATCATGGTGCTTTCCGGCTTGTGTTTTTCCAAAAACTTTTTCAGGGGTGCTTCCCAAAGCACCTTGCTCGAATCGGCCAGCAATAAGGTATCCGGCAGGTTTACTTCGCTAAAAACTTTTCCATCCAAGGTCATCGCGCGTACCCGCAGGTGCACAACCGCCGAATCCGGCAAGTCCGACACGCCATATACTTTTAACACATCGTCTTCCACGTAAGGCAACACGGCAACCGGCTTATAGGCCTCCCGCACATAATATTGCATGGCTTTCCAGCGCCCAAAATAATCGCGGCTGGCCCAGGAAGCGCCACCCCACACATCGTTGAGTTGCCAGTACAAGGTGCCCATGCAGTATGGTTTATTGCGTCGGTGGGCTTCTATGCCGGTGCGCATCCCTTCTGCTTGCAGGAGTTGGCTCACATACACGAGGTCTTCGAATTTATCCACCGGGCGGTAGTCGCGTTGCAGGTATTCGGCAATCAGGGCATTGCCCCGCGGATGTTTCTGATGGACGAGCATCACCTTGCTTTCTAACTTGCGGTCTTCCGGCAGGGTAAAAGTTTCAATGGTTTTCCATTCAGGAAAAGACTGGAACCCGAATTCGCTCATAAAACGCGGCACCTTTTTGTTCAGGACAGCAAAAGGCTCTTCGTCGTGCCAAACGCCCCAATAATGCGAATCGCCTTCCGTGTTACTTTTCGGGTTGGCGCGGCCATAGCGGGGCGAACTTTCCCAATAAGATACACCACCGCCGTTGGTTTCCACATAAATAGGCAACAAATCCTGAAAAAGGGTCTTGTAATCGCGCCAGAGTTGTTTGCGTTGTTCCTCGGTGAAGTTCATTTGCCAGCCCCAGTTGTTCCAGGCCTCGTTGTTTTCGTTGTTGCCGCACCACAAGGCAATGCAAGGGTGTTGGCGCAGGCGTTCAATTTGTTCGAGGGCTTCAAAAGCGGCTGTTTTCAAAAAACGGCCATTGCTGGGGTACAAGGCGCAGGCGTACATAAAATCCTGCCACACCAGAATACCACGTGCATCGCACAATTGATAAAACAGGTCATCTTCATAAATGCCGCCGCCCCATACGCGCAGCATGTTCATATTCGACGATTTTACATCATCGAGCAGTTTTTGGTAATGGAAAGGTGTTACCCGGTCCTGCATCAAATCTTGCGGAATGTAGTTGGCGCCTTTTGCAAACACCCGTTTGTCGTTCAATAAAAAGTAAAAAGACTCCCCGTCCTTGTCCTTTTCGGTGATCAGTTTGATGGTTCGAATGCCGGTACGCACATCTACTTTTTCAAGTTGGCGCACGCCGCGTTTAATTTCGAAGGTAAAATCGTACAAATGCGGTTCGCCCATGCCATTGCTCCACCATAGTTTGGGGTTCATGACTTCGAACGTAATGGAATCGTTGTGTACCCCTACTTCAAACTTGCGATCTTCCACGCCTTTGCGTTTCCCATCGCGGCTGATGAGCGTCACATTGCCCGCAAAATCGGAGCGATACCGGAAGCGCGCCACCATTTTCGCCTTTTCGGGCGTCACTTCGAGGGTGGTGACAAAAATATTTTCGATGATAACTTCGTCCCAGGCTACGATTTCGGGCGCTTTCAAAATGCCGCAACCGGCCAAACGCGGGCCCCAGTCCCAACCAAAGTGAAATTGCGCTTTACGGCTCATGGTGCGGACGCCTCCAGGCAGTTCGTATCCCAATTTATCCCATTCCGGTTTGATCCGTTTTACGGGACTGTCGAAATAGACCAACAAGCGGTTGCCGGTTGGTTTGATCCATTTTTTAACGTCTACTTTCCAGCTCCGAAACATATTATCTGTTTCAAGAATCAGGGTGTCGTTGAGGTAAATATGGGTGTACGTGTCGAGGCCTTTAAAAACCAGCTCCACATGTTTCTTTTGCAACGTAATGGGGTCTACGTCAAACGTTGAGCGAAATTCCCAATCCTTTTCTTCAATCCACTGTACTTTGGCTTCATTGTCGCGGTAATAGGGATCTTCAATTTTGCCATTTTGCAGCAAGGCGCTGTGCACACTGGTGGGTACATTGGCTGGCAGCCAGGTAGTTGTTTCGGCCTGTCGAAACTCCCAGGCAACATAAAGGGGCGTACGGACAGGCGTGTAATTCGGTTGCGCAGCTGCGATCATGGGGATCAGAATAAGCGAAAATTGCAGGAATTTTTTCATCAATGGCAAAAGTAAACTGCAAATAGCATGGTTGTTGTTGAAAAAGCGGGTAATTTTGGGGAAAATTTGCTTTTAATAAAAACACGAAACCTATAAAGTTGTTAGATACAACTTCATTCATTCAAGCCTGAATTGAAAAGTTATGTCGGAACACGATTTGAATTTGCCGAAAGTAGGCATGTATGCGCCTTATTTTGAAGCTCAAACTGAAAAGGGGTTGATACAATTCCCCGAATACAGTCAGGGCTGCTGGTGCATTATTTTTGCACATCCGGCCAATTTTACCTCCGCTTGGACCATGTTTTCCGCTTTTTTGGCCCTGAAAGAACGGTGGCTTACGGAGCGCAACACCCGCATTCTTGCCATTTCCAACGAATCGATCCGGCAAAACAACTTTTCCGACAAAGCGCGCCGCTACCTCGGTATTTACCTCAAGGCACCCGTTATTGAAGACCTCGACTTCACCATCGCCAATGTGTACGGCATGGCTTCTACCCGGCGACCAAGGCCGGGTTGTGATCGATTGGCCTATGTCATTGACCCCGAAGGCCGCATTCGGATGATTATTACCCGGCCTTTGTTGCCCAACATTGAAAGCGCCCTCGAAGAAATTGAGAAAAAACTGGATCGGCTACAGCGCAACATTGAAGACCAGGAGGAGGTGCAATTGGCCCTCAATGTAGAATCCCACGAACAATCGGACGCCTTGGCCGAAGTGTATAAAACAAAGCCCGCGCATTTTTCACGCAAAAAGATACACCCGAATTAGCAGTACCTGAATTTTATGGGGCATAAAAAAAGCGGCTGATCTTACCGATCAACCGCTTTTGTTTACTGTGTTGGCCCACGAGGATTCGAACCCAGACTAACAGAACCAAAATCTGCTGTGCTACCTTTACACCATGGGCCACCAACGCTTCTTAAAAAGCGGGGCAAAGGTACTTCGAGTTGTGATACCCTGCAAGTATCTTCCGCTTTTTTTTCGAAAAAATCTTTCTCTACCTTTAATTTACACGGTACCAGTATTGCGTACGGTAAATTGGGCCGTAGTAACCGCGCACCACGAGGGTGTTGGGTTCGCCTTCTTTGATCCACATTTTACAGCCATACCATTTGCCTTTTTCAGGATCTAGGATATTGCCACCCTGAAAATAACCATCCTTGTTTTTCATATTTACCAGGATGATCATACCAAGTATGGGTTGGTTTTTGCGTTCATCGGGGCATTTATCGCATTTTCTGTCCGCTGGCGCATTCAAAAGTTTGGCCACTTTACCGTACAACGTACCATTGGCTTCGTAAAGTTCCACATAACTTTTTTCCTTTCCGGTTTCATCGTCGATGGTTTTCCAGGTTCCGGTAACTTGCGCCTGGAGCGTTTGTGTCGAGCAACTCAATGCCAGACAAATAATGAAAGCAATTTTATACATGTTGTCAAAAATGGTTGAAATGAGCAAGAAGGGTATTGCAGCGCAAGGCTGTTCGAAATGGAATGCTGTTAAAATGCACAATCATGCAAAAAAGTATAGCAAGGCGGTAAAATTTTAAAAAGGCGCTTACTCTTTACCCCGCATCAAAATTTCCACATCAAATCCGAGTTCGCGCAACTTTTCCTGGCTGAGTTCATCCAGGTTTTTGATTTCCAGCACTTTCCCTTCTTTGTTTTTAAAGGTCAGGATCACACTTTCTTTGTTTTCCACATTTTGCTGGGCTATTTGGGCGCGGTGGGCCATGTCATCGGCCAGGTGAATGGCGTGTTGCAACTGCTCTAAGGCGTTTCGTTCTTTGTCCTGGGCCGCTTGCAGGGATTGTTGCATGGCTTCTGTTTTTACAATATGTTGGCTGAGCACATTTTTCAGGTCTTCCACTTGTGCTTTTGCGGCATTGAGTTCGTTTTCGCGGGCCCGTTTTTCTTCTTCAGCACGTTGGGCGATGAGGCGCGCGTGTTCGG
>CAIVGO010000085.1 GCA_903905445.1 uncultured Bacteroidota bacterium | reverse complement strand
TTTCAGCGTTTTGAACAAAAATCGAAGGAGGCCCCGAAACAGATCGTGCATACCCTGGGGAATGTTGCCCAAGTAACGGCCCCCGCCAAACGCAGCTTTTCGGCCCAATATGCCGCACCCTTTTTGGCCCATGCTACCATGGAGCCCGTCAATTTTATTGCCAAAGCAAATGCCGAACAATGCGAAATTTGGGGTGGACTGCAATTACCCGACTGGGCGGTAGGCGAAATCGCCAATTCCTGTAAACTGAAAAAAGAAAACATCAAGGTCAATCTGGCGCTCATGGGTGGCGCATTCGGCCGACGCCTGCAATTTGATTTTGCCATAGAAGCGGTAAAAATTGCCCAACAATTCGATCAAGCGGTGAAAGTAATCTGGGATCGAACGGATGATTTGCGCTTCGACAATTACCGGCCCGCCAATTTTCACCGCCTGCAAGCCAATTGGGACGAAAAAGGGCAGGTACAAAGCTGGCAACACCATGTACTCACTACTCCGGTTGCCTTTTCAACCGATGGGCCGGAGGCCAAAGAACCCGCCGAAATGCTGGGCGGCGCAAGCAAGGATTTCTGGTATGACATCCCCAATGTACAAACCGGATACACGCCGGTTGAATTTAACATACAGTGTGGATGGCTGCGCGGAGTGGAGCCCGTGGTAAATGTGTTTCCGATTGAGTGTTTTGTCGATGAACTTGCCCAAAAACTAAAAAAAGATCCTTTGCAATTTCGGTTGAGTTTGCTGGAAGGGCGTCCTGCATTTTCTGCCAAATTTAATGAAAACTGGAGCCAACCCGTTGATCCAGGCCGCTTGGCAACCGTGTTGAAATTAGCCGCCGAAAAAATTGGCTGGGATGCTCCAAGGCCTAAAAACCACTTTATGGGTATTGCCGGGCATTTGTTTTTCTGCAATTCATACGCCGCACATGCCATTGAAATTGAAAAATTAGGCAAAAAACACTTTCGGCTGGTTCGTATTGTGGTAGCCATCGACTGCGGTGTGGTCATCAACCCGGATGGATTGCGCAGCCAGATGGAAGGCGGAACGGTGTTCGGATTAGGGCAGGCCCTGCGCAATGAAATTACCGTTGAAAACAGCCAGGTCGTTGAAGACAGCTTTTATGCCTATCAATTGGCCCGCTACAACGATGTGCCGCCGATTGAGGTGTACACCGTGCCCAGCGAGGCAGCGCCCGGTGGGGCAGGCGAAGTGGGCGTTGCCACGGTAGCACCCGCCCTTTGCAATGCACTGGCGGCTGCGGGGATGCGTCCTCGGCAACTGCCCCTACAAAAAGCAGGATACACCTGGGAAACCTAATGCGATCATAATCATGCAATTACGGCGTTATCGCAGAATCAGCATGCGACGCACCAACACCCCAAACCGGTCACTTTCGACCACCACCCAGTACATACCGTTGGGCAAGGTACCAACATCAATCTGGCCTGTACCAGCCTTCATTTGGACCATCGGCTGGCGCTGTCCAGTGAGCGCATCCACCATGTATAAGCGTCCGGCGGCGGGCATATTTACCCAAAACTGATCACTCGCAGGATTGGGGAACAGTTCA
>CAIVGO010000084.1 GCA_903905445.1 uncultured Bacteroidota bacterium | reverse complement strand
CCGGTTTACGTGCTGACCACCGGCGCCCGAGGCGCGAAACACATCCATTTCAATATCATCGGGTTTGATGACGATTTCGATGTCGTTGTCTTCTACCAGGGGGTAAATAAATACCGACGAAAAGGTGGTTTGGCGTTTGCCCTGGGCATTAAACGGGCTGATGCGTACCAGGCGGTGCACCCCATTTTCGCCTTTTAGCCAGCCGTAAGCATAATCGCCCCGAATTTCGATGCTGGCCGATTTGATGCCTGCGGCCTCACCGGCTTGCTCAAAAAGTTCTGTTACTTTAAATCCGGCTTTGTCGGCCCACATGCGGTACATGCGCAGGAGCATGGCCGACCAATCACATGCCTCTGTACCCCCGGCACCGGCATTGATGGTCAGGACGGCATTCATGGGGTCTTCGCGCTTGTTGAGGGTGCTGCGGAATTCGGCGTCGGCCAGAATTTCGGATGTTTTGTGGTATTGCAGGTCCACTTCTTCCGGCGTGGCCATTTCTTCGCGTTGGAATTCGTAGAGGCCTTCGAGGTCATCTACTTCGCGGGCAAGATCGTGGAATTCATCGACCCATTTTTTGCTGATGCCCATTTTGCGCTGGATGGATTCGGCGCGTTTGGGGTCATTCCAAAAATTGGGATCGAGGGTCTGGCTGCTGAGGTCTTCTATCTCGCGGAGGCGGTTATCCACGTCAAAGATACCTCCTGAGGACCGCCAGTTTGTCTTTGAGTTCTTTTAATTGCTCAATAGTCATGTCTGGAAACGGGTGGTTTTGGGGATGATGAACATAAAAAAAGCCCGGATTTACACAGCGGATACTTGCTTGGAAGCACCAGTTGTATAAATCCGGGCGCGGGATGTTGTAAAACTAAGATTCGATATTTACAAAAAATACCAAATCCGAGTTTGGTGGAATCGCGCCAGCAGGTTGGTCAGCGTATCCGAGTTTTGACGGAATAAAGAAGATGTAGGTGCCACCACGGTTCATGAGTTGCAAACCTTCGTCGAAGCCCGGGATCATTTGACCCACAGTGAACGGCGTTGCGCCACCACGATCATAAGAGTTGTCAAACATTTTACCGTCTGATTTCAGGACACCGTAGTAGTTGGTCGGTACTTTATCGCCCAATTTCACTTGCGTGCCCGTGCCTTGTTCTTGAACTACATATTCCAAGCCAGAAGCTGTTTTTTTCAAACGGTCGCCCAGTTTGTTTGCTTTATAGTCGGCCAAGATCTGGTTGATGGTCGTTTGCACTTCCATACCTTTTGCTTTAGCAGCCTCTTCTTTTTTAGCAAGTTCCTCTTTGTTGAGTACTTCAACGAGGCTCACTTCGAAGCGTGCTACTTTTTCTTTTTTCAAAGCGGGTGGCAAGCTGGCGATCATCATACTGTCCAGATCCTGATAAATCGTAGCGCTATCCCCTTTTACCATCAACAACAATGCATCGTAAATAGGTGGAATACGTTTTGGTAATTTATCTTTTTCAAACAGCAAAATTTCACGCGCACCGCCTGTTTTCCAGGTGCTGCCCATGATGGTGTCGCCGACAAAAGTGGTTACGTTGACGAGTACTTTGTCGCCAGGCTGTGGTTTAACACCATCTTTCAGGTTTGTGTGGTTGATAAACCGAAAGCCGTGTTCTGTTTTGATACCCTTTTCTGTACATGCAGTTTGAAACAGGGCAAAGCCGATAAAGGCCAGCAAAAGAATGCGCATAAGTTGTTGTATTGTTTAGTCAAAAAATGATTTCAGACCATGTCCGAAACGAATTATTGCATTTCAATATAGAAAATCAAGTCTGCTTTGGCAGGAATTGGGCCACCCGGGGTGCCTTCTTCGCCGTAAGCGAGTTGGTAAGGGATAAACAAGGTTGCGCGGCCGCCATGGTTCAACAATTGGGCACCTTCATCGAAACCTGCAATCATCTGGCCAATGCCGGTCGTGAAAGGCAAAGGTTCGTTGCGTTCAAAAGAGTTGTCGAATGGGCTACCATCGGTCAAGCAGCCGTAATAATGGGCTTTAACAGCCTCGTTGGCTACAATACGTGCGCCTGTGCCTTGCTCGTGCACCATGTACTGTAGGCCACTTGTCGTTTTTTTCAAATCTTTCAGGGTGCCTGCCTTATAAGCGGCGGCTAAAGTGGTGGATTGTGCTTTTACTGTTTCCAGTTTTTTCGCATTTTCGGCCTGTTTTGCTTCCAATTGTGCCGCCGTGATAATTTTTATCAGG
Organism: uncultured Bacteroidota bacterium; assembly: GCA_903905445.1. GTDB lineage: Bacteria > Bacteroidota > Bacteroidia > Chitinophagales > Saprospiraceae > M3007. The sequence continues at coordinate 2,757 of CAIVGO010000084.1, read as the reverse complement.
GAAATATTGTAGCGCACATCCTTTTGGCTTTTCAATTCAGGCGGCAGAACCGCGCGAATGGTAGAGTCGATGGCCTGGTAAACCGTGCCACTGTCGCTTTCGGTCATTAATAATACGGCGTCGTACAAGGGTGGTACGCGGTCTTTCGGCAGTTTGTCTTTTTCAAAAAGTTTGTATTCGCGTGGGCTGCCCAACAGGCGGGTATTGGCCATCAGGGAATCACCTACCCAGGTATCCACATGTACCACAATCGTTTGGCCAGGCAATGCTTTTGGTCCAGGACGGTTGGTATGGTTTAAAAAGCGGTAACCGTGTTCGGTATTCACGATGTTTTGCGCAGTCGCTGATTGAATCAGCAGAAAAAGGGCTATAAAAGCCGGCAACAAGCGGACAATTAATTTCATTTTAGCAGTTGTTCTTTGTATTCTGGCAACAGATTTTTAAATTTATCGATGGTAGCTTTCAGACTTTCATGCGAATAGGCGCCCGAGGCATTTTTATGCCCGCCGCCGTTGAAGTGTTTTTTGCAAATTTCCTGCACATCCAAATCGCCTTTGGAGCGCAAACTCAATTTGACCACCGTAGGCTGGTTGTGGATAAAAGCCGCCAGTTTGACATCCCGGACACTGAGCAGATAATTCACAATGCCCTCGGTATCACCCCGTTGGATGTTGAATTGCTCATAGTCTTTTTTAGACAACCAGATTAACGCCGTGCGAAATTCCGGGTAAAACTCCATGCGGTTGCTCAGGCAATGGCCCAGCAGGCGCAGGTTTTTTTCCGTTTGGGAGTTGAAAATCATATCCTGCACCGCCGTATCATCGGTGCCGCGTTCCACCAAATCAGCGGCGATGCGGTACACATTGGGGTTGGTGGCATAGCGGAACGAGCCGGTATCCGTTACCAATCCGGTGTAAATACACTTGCCCACCATCGGCGTGATTTTCATGTGGTCGCCCATGCCGACGATAAACTGATACACCATTTCGCAGGTGCTGCTGGCGGCGGTATCCGAGAAAATAAAGTCCGCAATCGGGTCGGGATACAAGTGGTGATCGATCATGATGCGCGCGCCAGGAAGGTCTTTCACGTAATCGCCGAGGCGATCAATCCGGTTATACGCATTAAAATCGAGGAAAATGAACAGGTTTTTCTTGGCCAGCACGTGTTTGCACTCCTCGGTATGTATATCCCAGATCAAAACCTCTTCTGCGCCGGGCAGGGCTTCAAATTCTACAGGAAATTCGGACGGGAAAATCACATGCGTCGTGTGGCCGTATTGGGCCAAATAGTGTTGCATGGCAAGCGAACTGCCGATCGCATCGCCATCGGGGTTGCGGTGCGAAAGAATGGCCACATTTTGTGGCACACGGATCAGTTGCGATAAATCGGAAGAAAATTCCATTGCTGCTGGTAAGAAAGAGTGGAATGGGGCTTTGATTTGCACTGCCGTTTGCGTTAGCAGCGTGCAAAAGTACGGCAATTCGTATGCATTCGAAGGTTAACAGGATATTATTTTTTTCAAAACGTATTTTAGAGGGCAGTTTGAAATAAAATCTCGCTGTACCTTTGCGCCCGCTTAATAAATTTTTTTAAACTGATCTTATTCCTATGGCTGGTAACAGAACCTTCACCATGATCAAGCCCGACGCAGTACGCGCCGGCAACATCGGTAACATCCTTCAAATGATCAACGCTGCTGGCTACCGTTTGGTTGCTATGAAGTTGACTCAATTGAGCAAAGAAAAAGCCGGTGAATTTTATGCTGTACACGCCGAACGCCCATTTTATGGCGAATTGGTTGACTTTATGAGCAGCGGTCCGATCGTTGCTGCCATTTTGGAGAAAGACAACGCGGTGGAAGATTTCCGCACCTTGATTGGCGCGACCAACCCTGCGAATGCTGCAGAAGGCACCATCCGTGCAAAATACGCAACCAGCGTAGGTGAAAATGCAGTACACGGTTCCGACAGCGACGAAAATGCAGCGATTGAAGGTGCATTCCACTTCGGTGGCGTAGAAATGTTCTAAGAACACCCCTCAATTAGGAGCCTGTTTGGGCATACAGCCCCTTAAAAAAGCCTAAAGCGGATAGGATTGAGCCATGAGGCCTTCTCTTATCCGCTTTTTCGTTTTCTCAAAGTAGGCGTGTTGGTATTAAACTAGTACATCATTAATTTACGACTGGCATTGCCGAAGGGCGTTTCGAGTCGGCAAGTGTAAAAGCCGGGTTCGCGCAAGTCGGCACGGTGCAGCACCAGGTGGTTTTCGCCACCGGCATATACGCCGGATTTGCAATTGATTTCGCGGCCCATCGCATCAAAAATGCGCAACGCCACGTGGGCTAAAGCAGGGAGCCGAAACCATAATTGGGTCATTTCAATGAAGGGGTTCGGCGAGTTTTGGAGTAGTTCGACGCCTTCCGCCTTTGCGGAGGTTTCCGGAACATTTGAATCTTGAATGATCATGTTCAAAAAAATAGGTTGTATTGCGGCCGAAAGTTTGATTAAAGCGTGGTTGGCCGCGCTACATGGGTGTGTGAGTGAGATAATATTCGGGTATTAAAGCGATTATGCGTTGTTAAATCCAAATCTTGTGCCAGAATTTGCGTTGGCTGAAAAATAGATGTTTTTTGTCGGGTGGCTTTCCGTTGTGGTGCAGTAACAAGCCTTCCAAAAGGACCTTTCAAAAAATCGGGCGAATGTACAATGCCCTTTTGATCGGTTGTACTGGGTATTTGTAAAAATCGGGAGGAGT
>CAIVGO010000083.1 GCA_903905445.1 uncultured Bacteroidota bacterium | reverse complement strand
CTGTTTTTCTCTTTCAATATCGGCCTTTTCAGTGTCGGTTTGAGAACTCACCGAAACATATTCTCCCGCAGCCATGGATAAGGCCCCCGCAACAAGTCCCGCGACAGTGGCTAACACAATCGGTTCTCTGGTTGCACTTGCAGCCGCAACCCCAATTGCAAGACTGGAAACAGAGATGATTCCATCGTTTGCGCCCAAAACAGCGGCTCTTAACCAATTACTACGGTGTATGTAGTGGTTGTCTAAATAGTTGTCTATGGTCAGCATTTTCGGTTCGTTTTTTTAAAAATTGTTGTAGTTGATTGCCAAAGATAGCGCAATTGCCCGATAAGCCCAAGTGATTTCGGTTTTGTATTTATCAGATTGATTGTGAACAAGTTATCTAATCAACCGATTACGGGCGAATTCCACCGCCTGGTGCAACTTCCGAATATGTGTTCATATCAATTGTATACGCAGTGCGTATACAATTTGTTCGTCATCTTTTCTGAAAATCAATTGTCGTATCAGTGATACGACAATCTTTTCATCTTGGTATTCACTGCCTTCTTATTGCTTTTCAGGCAACGCAACAATCGGCCTATTTGCAAACCACTCCATACTCAAACCTAAAACAAAACTAATTGTTTTTAAAAAAGGTTTTTTCACGAAAAAACCCTACATTTGACACAAATAATAATCCACCCCACCCCGCCGCCGGAAAACATAAAAATCACATTCCATTGATTTTCACCCTAATACTATAGCCAACGCCACATGCCAATGAAAACGGCTGGATGTTAATCCATTGAAAATCAATTTTCTATCCATCCATCTCCTAAATCCATTTAGATCCTGGTCCATGTTTGATCGCGCCATCCTCCACCTAGACCTCGACGCTTTTTTCGCGTCCGTCGAATGTTTGAAAAACAGCCAGTTGAAGGGTATTCCCCTCATCATTGGCGGTAGTTCGGGCCGGGGCGTGGTGGCCTCCTGCAGCTACGAGGCCCGGGCCTTCGGCGTGCGCTCGGCTATGCCCATGAAACAAGCGCTGCAACTGTGCCCCAACGCTACGGTGCTGCGCGGCGACATGGACAGTTACAGCAAATACTCCGATCTGGTGCGGGATGTGATTGAAGACCAGGCCCCCGTGTTCGAACAGGCCTCTATTGATGAGTTTTACCTCGATTTGAGCGGGATGGACCGCTACATCGGCTGCTGGAAATGGGCGGGCGAACTGCGCAGCCGCATTATTCAAGAAACCGGCCTGCCACTGTCGATCGGACTTTCAGTGAATAAAACGGTTTCCAAAGTAGGTACCAGCGAAGCCAAACCCAATGGCAGCAAAATGGTGCCCGCCGGTGCCGAAAAACCCTTCCTCGCACCCCTGCGCGTGGGAAAACTGCCTTCAGTGGGCTTCGAAACCGAGCGCCGCCTGCAATCCATGGGCGTGCGCCTCATCAAAACCCTGAGCGAAATACCACCGCAGCTGCTCGAACGCGAGTTTGGCAAACCCGGCATCGGTATGTGGAAAAAAGCCAATGGCATCGACCATACCCCCCTCCAGCCTTACCGCGACCAGGAATCGATTTCTACCGAAACTACGTTCCAGGTGGATAGCATTGATCCGCGTTTTTTACAGGAAACCCTGCGCCGACAAGTGGCCCAACTCGCCTTCGAATTGCGCAACAAAAACAAACTTTGCGCCTGTATTACCGTCAAATTGCGCTATACCGACTTTAATACCTACACCCGACAAGTGCAAATTCCGTACACCGCCCACGATGGCGTCCTGGTACAACACGCGCTCGACCTACTCGAACGCCTGCACGAACGCCGCCAATTGGTGCGTTTAGTAGGGGTAAAATTCAGCAAACTGGTGCAAGGACAACTGCAACTCAACCTGTTCGATGATACCGAAAAGTCGGCGCGACTGCTGGCAGCCATGGACAAAATCAGGACGCGATTTGGCAAAAATGCGGTCGCGCAGGGAGGCCGTTGATTTAAGAATACAATCTTAATTCTTAAATCCCTACTTCTTTATCCGCCACAACGGGTGTTGCTTTCCGGATTGATTTTTCAGGCGATAAACTTTGCCGTATGTGGATAAGGAGACCCCGAATCCAATGCCGAATGTAACGCCCGCTGCGATGTCGCTTACCTTGCGTGCAGAAGGGGGAATAAATGGCCCAATCGCAAGCGCATATCCCATTGAAATGAGCATCATCGCAAATCCTGTATTTCGACGGT
>CAIVGO010000082.1 GCA_903905445.1 uncultured Bacteroidota bacterium | reverse complement strand
TTTTGCTTACCGTAGGCAACAACTGTTCCTCTAATATATAGGTGCGGAGGGTGTCGCAAGCGCCGGATCCCGGGATGGTAAAGGTAAGAATCGTATCACCCACGGGTACCAGGAATTGCCCTGCCAAAAGCAGCGTATCGCCGGGACAATAAGGCACCAGGAGCGTATCGGACAGTTGACTTGCCGTGATGGTCAGGGAATCGACCGAAATACAGCCATCTGCCGTTTGGGCAATCACGGTGTAAGTTGTGGTGCCATTGAATCCCACTGTTACGGGGGTACAATTGGTGCAGTTTAAGCCCGTTGCAGGCGACCAGTTCCAGGATTGGAATCCAGCAGGCAGGTCGTAACTTATGGAAGAACAAGTGGCTGTGTCTGGTCCAATATTTAGCACCGTATTGGGCAAAATAGAAATCAGCACGGTATCGGCTTGTTGTTTTCCGCATTGATCCCATACAGTTACCCAGTATTTACCAGGGAAAAGCGTGGTGCGTGTTTGTTCTGAACTACCGTCATCCCAGCGATATTTGGTAAATCCGGCGCCGGCATCCAATACCCGCACCCCATTTTCACACAGGGCAATATCCGGCCCGAGATCAAGCGTGCGCATGCCGCTGGTATCCACGTAAATCAGGAACGTATCGGCTTCTACAATACAAGGCGAAAACACCAGCGCGGTCAGGCGATAGGTTCCGGGCTGGGTAAAAATGGCCGATACTAATTTTGGGTTTACCACATACAAGCTGCCGCCGTCGAGTTTCCAAATGACAGAATCTACACTACACGCTTTGAATTGGAGGGTGTACTGCAAGGAATCTCCCACGGTACAAATTGAATCCGGCCCGGCGATTTCCGGATTGATTTTGCGGGGTAAAAAGTTTTGCGGAAAAGAAGGTAATCCAATGTTCGCGGATCCGGGCGACAAAGGAAGGGCCGTTTCCTGATACATACATCCGGTGCCTTTTACATCGGGCGCATTAATCACCCCCAAACTCGGAGAAAATACCAGCGGGGCCGTATTGGGCACATATATTTTGCCGTTTGGTGCGCGTTGCAACTGTCCGTATCGGTACGTAGCGGCGAAAGAAGCAATGTTAATGCCATTGCCAATTTGGGCCGGGGGGAGCGTAAGGTCAAATTGGGTAATTCTGGAAGTACCCAGTAAACTGCTTACGTACAATAAGTTACCATCATTGGAAAACTCGACACCGTAAGGGCCATTCAGCACATTTGGCTGAATAATGGAAACTGCGTTGCTTAGGATTCCGGTATTTTGGTCAAACTGCATGATATCAATCCCGCCGGTATGAAACAAGGTATTTACCAGCAAGTTACCCTCCGGGTTGAATTTCATAACGCCTACGCTGTTGAAGGTCGGCGCAGGAGGCAACGTGCCTGTTGCAATGACAAAAGGTGGTTGCAGCCCATTTTCGTTCAATAGATAGCTCCTAAACAGGTTGTTACCTTGTTCTTTCACCAAAATCCACCAGTCCTGGCCGTTACAATGCCGGGTTGCTGTAATTTTTTCTGTAAACAAAGAAGGTTGCACGATTTCAAGGTTCAATTCGTTGGGCGGGATGCCTCCCAGGCCACCTTGAAGCGTCATGTCAACGACTGAATACGTGGTACCGTTGCCGCTGGCGAGGTTGTCAAAACTGTTGGGTGTAAATATATAATAACGCCAGGGTTTGCCCGGTTGTGGCAAAATCAGCATTTGTGTTGTAGAGGGGTGTCCAAACAAG
>CAIVGO010000081.1 GCA_903905445.1 uncultured Bacteroidota bacterium | reverse complement strand
TTCTGAAAGTGATCGCGCGCGCCTCGTACGCGAACTGGATCGGTTGCAAGCCATGGGCGTACAAAACATCCGACTCATGGCAGCCACAGAAGGTGCGCCGTTGATGCATCGGTTATCGCCTACCAGTCAGCCCGCCGCAGGTAAGTACGACGAACAGCTGCTGTTGGGCCTCGATTTTACCCTGGCTGAAATGGCAAAACGGGATATGAAGGCGGTGCTGTGTTTGAATAATTTTTTCGCCTGGTCGGGTGGCATGTCGCAATATGTAGCCTGGGCTACCCAAACGGAAATACCTTTTCCAGACCAGCAGGGGCACACCTGGGATGAATATCAACGGTACGCCGCACAATTTTATACCAATGCCCAAGCCAAAGCGCTGTATAAAAAGTATGTCCGAATGCTGTTGAAACGGCGCAACCAGGTCAATGGACGCCGGTATAAAAAAGACCCAACCATCATGGCCTGGCAATTGGCCAACGAGCCCCGCGAATACGGCCAGGCCGATGCCTATATAGATTGGGTGGATAAAACTGCGCGCTTTATCCATCGAAAAGACAAAAAACACCTCGTAAGCATTGGCAGTGAAGGGAAAGTGGCCGATTATGCAGGTTCCGCTTGGGAACAACTGGCGCACAATCCCCACATCGACTACCTGACCCTGCACCTATGGGTAGAAAACTGGAGTTGGTATAATCCAAAACAGGCCGAAATGACCTTCGATTCTGCCCGGATCAAAGCCAGCGCTTATATTTCAAAACACCTTGAAATGGCAAAAAAGGCCGGAAAACCCCTTGTCCTGGAAGAATTTGGCATCGGGCGCGACCATGGCAGCATGGACCCCGCAGCCAGTGTGCAATACCGGAATCGATATTATCAGGAGATGTTGGACCTGTGTTTTAAGGATAAAAACGGCCATTACGGCGCTGCGGGTGCTAATTTCTGGAGTTGGGCGGGCGAGGCAATGCCTGTAGAGCCCGGCGCATTTTGGCAACCCGGTCAGCCTTTTGGTGGCGACCCGCCCCACGAACGCCAGGGGTGGTATTCGGTGTTCCTGTCCGATCAGTCTACCATTGATTTGTTGAAACAATTTGCTCGGCAAATCGCTCAAGCCGGCGCGCCAGATTCGAAGGATTCAAAACCAAACCTAAAAACAGAATAGTGCATATAAATTGCTTCATACAACAAGTTCGTGTCAATGGCTGATGCTGTAAAGTTTTGGCCGTTTTTCTTTTCTTACACTTTTACAGGATCGAATTCCCTGCGTTTTTGCATTTTACGGTCCTGAAATCATTAAAATCACTTTTACCTGCATTGTTTTATATGAAAAATGTTTTTCGCGTTGTCCTCCTGTTTGCGTCTGGCCTCCTGTCTCAATCTGTTCTACATGCCCAGGTGCCTGTCATTACCGCTGTTGCACCGCTGGCCCAAACGGTAAAGCAATACGCCAAATTTGAAGCGGCCATCACGCTAACCGCCTCCTGGACCAACCCGTATGATTACGACAACATTCGGGTGCAAGCAGTAGTCACCCGGCCCGATGGACAGCAGGAGACCATCGATGGTTTTTTCATGCAGGATTATCAGATTACCAACACCCAAACCGGTACCATTTCTGTCCTAGGCGCAGGCGGATTTAAAATACGGTACGCACCCACCCAAACCGGGGTGTATCAATATATGGTGTCTTGCACGACCAGCGCCGGAACGGGCAGTTTCCCAACCCAAACCTTTACTTGCGAGACACCCGACCCTCTTTCTGCCAAAGGATTTGTGCGCGCAGACCAAACCAATTACCTGCATTTCGACAACGGCGAACAATACATCCCGGTGGGTGAAAACATGGCCTGGCAGCAAAGCAATATTTACCAGGATTACCAAAACTGGCTCCAAAAACTCAGCAGCAACGGCGGTAATTTTATCCGCCTCTGGCTGTGCCACTGGGGCATCGGGTTGGAGTGGAAAGCAAATACCAATGGTTATCAGGGCCTGCGCAAATACCAGCAAAGCAACGCGTTTTACCTCGACTGGCTGCTAGATAAATGTGCCGAAAAGGGCGTGTACGTCATGTTATGCCTCAACCACCATGGCCAGGTTTCGTCGCAGGTAAACCCCAACTGGAACGAAAGTCCCTACAACACGGCCAACGGCGGCCCTTGCGCCAATACCTGGGATTTTTTCACCAATTCAGCCGCCAAAGCAAGCCTGAAAAATCGCCTGCGCTACACCGTGGCCCGCTGGGGATATCAGCGCAGCATCATGGCCTGGGAACTATTTAATGAGGTGGACTGGACCGACCAGTTTGATCAACGCAAAGCCGACGTGTCGGCCTGGCACTTGGAAATGTCGGCTTATTTGAAACAAAAAGACCCGCGTCAGCACTTGGTGACTACCAGCTATGCGCACGACTATAATGATCAGGAAACCTGGAATCAGCCTGATATTGACCTTACGCAAACCCACTATTACGTGGATGTGCCCAACCTGGAGCGGGCCTTGGCCAGTGGAAACACCCAATACCTAAACGATTATGGCAAACCTACCCTGAATGGAGAATTTGGCCTGGGCGGCTCCGCTTCCGGGCTCAGTACACTCGATCCGAACGGTATTCACGTGCACAATGCCTTGTGGGGCGGTTTGTTTTCAGGCGGCGCAGGAACCGGTATGCAATGGTGGTGGGATACGTATGTTAACCAACAAAACCTGTACACGCACTTTGCGGGCGTTTCGGCCGTAGCGGCAGTACTTCCCTTGCAGGCGGCCAATTTTCAACCTTTATCTGCTTTTGCCGCAGGCGCTCCAGCCGATCTTAGTTTGACCCCATCGCTGGGCTGGGGCGGACTGGCCGATACCGAAATTAGTATCACCACCAGCGGTACCATTAGTCCGGCTGGCGCAAAACTGGGGCAATATTTATACGGATCTCAATGGAATACCCAATACCGCCGTCCGCCTGTATTTACCGTAACCTACCCTGCTGCCGGACAATTTTTGGTAAAAGCAGGCACCTCTACTGGACAGTTACCCAAAATTTCGATTTGGATAGACGGTGTACAAGTGCTCAATCAGAATGGGGCAGTAAACCAAACTTATTCCGTGAATGTCCCGGCAGGCAACCATCAGATCCAGGTCGACAATACCGGAACCGATTGGATCAGTATTGCCTCCTATACATTTAGTGGACTCGGATCGGCCATAGATGTGTACGCTTTATGCGCCGAAGACCAAACCCAGATGGCCGGTTGGGTGCTACACAACCAATACAACCACCAGCGGGTAAAAACCAGCGGCCAACCCAATCCGGTGGACGGTGCCGTGCTCAAAATAACGGGCCTGGTAAATGGAGCCTATCAACTTCACTGGTTCAATTGCCTGACTGGGGCACTCACCGCTACCGAAACCGTGCAAAAAAACACCGATACACTGTCGATACCCGTTCCTTCCTTGTTGTGGGATGCCGTGTTTTCGTTGACTAATCAAACCGTTTCAACCGGCGATGTGGCGATACAATCGTTTCCAACGGAGGTTTATCCCAATCCAGTCAACGCTGGTACCATGATAAAAACCGCATTTTACCTGGATGCTCCCGTGCGCACCCGCGTGACCCTGCTGGATGCCTCGGGTAAAGCCTTGCAATCCATTTTTGAAGATGCCTTACCGGCAGGTGAACAGTTGGTACAGACCATAATGCCCGAAAACCTGGCGGCCGGGATTTATTGGGTAAAAATTGAAGCGGGTAATAAGGTGGCGGTGAAAGGGGTGGGGGTGGTGCGTTAGGGGAGGATTAACACCGAACACCGAATAATGAACACCGAACACCGAAGTTGGGGGGCGTTTAACATTGGGGGCATACATTGCAATTGGTAGGATTTAAACTTTTCCTTAAATTCTACATTTAATCAAAAAACGATCCGCCATGACGCCCAACGCAACTACCCGGCTCGCGCAATCCGACCCGGTGCTCGAAAAAATCATTGCTACCATTCCGCCACCACGGTTTGAAAGCACAAAAGATGTTTTTTTCGATTTGATGAGTTGTATTTTGGAGCAACAAATTCATTACCGAAGTACCAAAAAAATCTTTCAAAAGATGCTGGAACGGGCGTCGTTGAGCACTTTGACGCTTGAAAATTTTGAGGTGTTTGAAAAAGCGGTATTCCCAACAGCCAATTTATCGGACAGTAAATATGAAACGGTGGAGCGTATCCTGGCATTTTTCAACACCCACACGATCGACTGGAACCTGCTTTCGGATGCGGAAGTGATTGAACAATTATCGGGCATCAAAGGCGTCGGAAAATGGACGATCGACATGATTTTATTGTACACCTTACAACGCACCGATGTTTTTCCTTACGACGATTTTCACCTGAAAGAAATTATGGTCAAATTGTATGGATTGAACCCGGCATCGCGCTTAAAAGCCCAAATGCTGGAGGTTTCCGGGGCCTGGGCGGGTGATCGTTCCTTGGCGGTGCTTTATTTGTTGGAATGGAAAACGCGGTTGAAAAAAGGAGATTTAAACGCTTGATTGTCTCAAATAAGAAGACGAAATGTTGGTTTTATGGCTCCAAGCCCCAACGGGGCGATTTAAGCTATCCACGGGTATAAGCCCGTGGCTGCGGTGGTCATTAAATTATAGTCAACGCAAAGTGGTTATGAAAACAGATGGCTTCTAATCCATTGAAAATCAATTTTTTATCCATCCATCCTTCAAGTCCATTTAAATCTGGGTATATTATCGGATACGATTTATTTCGTTTTACCTTTTTTTGTCTGCTCCCGCAGGCTTGGGTGACTTACATTACAATTCCCTCAGTCACATCTACCTTCTTTACAGAACATCCACATATACAACATGTTAGGTGCTGCGTGGCAAGTATATAGAAGAGAAGTAGCTTACTATTTTTTCGAAAAGTTACAAATAAAAAAAATAATACAATTTGTTTTAAAATGTAATTTTACCGCTTAACTTTGCAGCGAAAAATAACCACTAAAAAAGTAATCGCAATGGAGAATCAAATTGAGATTTATCAAGGTTCTAATGGGGGGCAAATTGAGGTTAGGCTATCAAATCAATCCGTTTGGTTAGATGCTCATCTGATCGCAAAGTTGTTTTCCGTACAAAGACCAGCAATCATCAAGCACATACAAAATATTTATAAATCAAACGAACTTGATGAAAAATCAACCTGTTCCATTTTGGAACAGGTTGCAAATGATGGAAAATTAAGGAAAATGAACTTGTACAACTTGGACATGATCATTTCAGTTGGATACAGGGTTAATTCCGTTCAGGCAACCCAATTTCGCCAATGGGCTACTCAACGGCTCAAGGAATACCTCGTGCAAGGCTACGCCATCAATGAAAAACGCCTGGCCGAGAAACAAATGCAGGTTGAAACCCTCAAAACAGGTATTCGCATATTAAGTCGAGCCATCGAGGAACAAGTCAATAAGGGAGAAAGCGAAACCTTAAAGTTATTTGCTGAAGGGTTGGAGATCTTGGACGATTACGACCACGAAACCCTGGATACCAAGGGGAAAACCATCAGGGAAGCCATTTTGCCTTCCGTGGAAGAATACCTTGAAGTAGTAAAAAGTATGAAATCTGACTTCTCATCCGATGTATTTGCCAAACCTAAAGACCAAAGTTTTGAAAGTTCCGTGGCACAAATCGGGCAAAGTTTCGGCGGTGATGAACTTTACCCAAGTATCGAGGAAAAGGCCGCTACCTTACTCTATTTAATTGTAAAAAATCATAGTTTTATCGATGGGAACAAACGCATCGGGGCGGCTTGCTTTGTTTACTTTTTGGCGCAAAACAGGTTGTTATTCAATGAATTACAACAAACGGTTATCAGCAATAAAGCGTTGGCCGCACTTACTTTGCTGGTAGCCTCCAGCCAGTCCGAAGAAATGGCAGCAGTGAAAAAGTTAATTATAAGTATGCTTAACAGGCGTTAAAAGCATTTTCACATGTAAAAAAATCCTTGCCTTTGGGCGTCAAAATCAAGGTGCGGGAGTCCGGCGAGTTTATCCTGATGCCCCAAAATGCCTTGAAACTCCTTTCGGCCATTCTTCAAAATATGGCTGAGGGGAAATCTATTTCCATCATTTTTCAGACGCGGGAATAAGTACCCAACAGGCAGCCGATTTGCAAATATTCTTGCAGAGGTGATCGTTCCTCAGCGGTGCTTTATTTTTTGGAATGGAAGGCGCGTTTGAAAAAAGGAATATAGCGGATTGTATGCTGTTTTCAAGAAAAACGCTTAACTTTGTTATGTTTATTTTAAAATAGAGGCAATGGAAATCATCGAAAATGTTAGCTTGAACTGGGATGAAATTAAAATTCAGTATCCGGATGAATGGGTTGTTTTAGGCGACCCAATCTTTGACGGTATGCAAATCGTAAAAGGGACTGTTTTGGCACACCACCAAGATAAACGTGTAGCGAGTATCGAAGGTGGCGAACGGCGGGAGGGTTTTGTTAAATTCACCTTGGCCTTTACAGGACAACTTAAATCAAATTATCATATCGGTCTATTAAGAACTGTTAAATCGCCACTTTGAAAACAACTTACCCTTTCGAATGGCTACACGATGACGGTTTGATCATCGTACACGTAGAAATAAACGGCGAAAGTATTTTGCCTTTTTTGTTGGATACGGGTTCTTCGGACACTTATCTCGACAAAAACATTTTATATATCGAGCAAATTAATCTTAAAGATTCCCTAGGACAAGTTGAAGTTGAAACGGCCAATGGCCGAATGTTTGCCGATGTGTTTAAAATTGAATCCATTGATGTTTTTGGTACTCAATTTAAAAATCATCCTATCCAAATCATTGATTTTATTGCAAATGGTATCATTTCTAACTATTCGGGTATCTTGGGTATGGATATTTTAAGACATAAAAATCTATGTCTTCATTTCGATCAAAAGATCTTGACCTGGATTGATTGATGGCAAAATAATGATGGATGATTTGTTTGCTGTAGTATAATTCGATATGACTCAAACCGAGATGTCACCTCTAAAATTACTTTTACCTAAATGAAATTCCTAACCATCTATCCCTCCTATCTACCGCTGTTGCTCCTTGCCTGCTGCATGAACATACTCCCAAATGCCCATGCACAACAAGTGAACATCCCTTTGGGCGGCAATGCCTTTCAAGTATCCCCCAATTCCGAGGAAGAGATTACAGACAATGGCATTGAAAACTGGAACAATAAAAATACTGTGTTTGCCATTTACTTTTCGCTCCAAACCAAGCAGCTTGTGCAATTGGTGCTTCCACTGATCAAACAAACGGGCAACAGCACCCTGTCAATTTCGGTGAATGGTGCCACCAAGGAGTACAATCTGAAAGCCGGCGACCGGAAAATTGAGCTGGGTAATACCTCTCTCGAGGGCTATAATGTTATAAAACTCCAGGGCATCCGAAAAAGCGGTACCGATTTTGCCCGCATTCAGGAGTTGCAGATGAAGTACAAGGATCCGATAAAAGTCAATTATGTGCCTGACAATCAGGATAATAACTTCCACTTCGGCAGAAGAGGCCCTTCGGTTCATTTGGGTTATGAATTTCCGGAAAACGCTACCATCAAATGGTTTTACAATGAACTGACGGTTCCGGAAGGCGATGACCCGATCGGCTCCTATTACATGGCCAATGGCTTTGGCGAAGGCTATTTTGGGATGCAACGCAATTCGTCCACCGAAAGAAAGATTTTGTTTTCCGTTTGGAGCCCTTTTGAAACGGATGATCCGACGACTATTCCGGAAGCGCAAAAAATTCGCTTGCTGAAAAAAGGCAAGGGAGTTCATATCGGAGAATTTGGAAATGAAGGCTCGGGCGGACAGAGTTATTTGGTTTATCCCTGGAAACCGGGCACGGTGTATAAATTCCTCAATTCAGTGGAGCCGGATGGAAAGGGCAACACCATTTACACGGCTTATTTCATGGATTCGAACACGGGGCAATGGCTCCTGATTGCCTCTTTTTTACGCCCCCAAACCGATACCTGGTACCAACATGCGCATTCTTTTTTGGAAATTTTTGAACCCGCCAATGGGAATGTGTCCAGAAAACTATACTTGAATAACCAATGGGCCTGCGATACCAAAGGGAATTGGATCGCGCTTTCCAAGGCGAAACTGACCGGTGATATCAATGCGGAAAGAAGGTTTCGGGTCGATTTCGACGGCGGCGTGGAAGGAGACCACTTTTTTTTGAAGAACGGTGGTTTTTTTAATGCGAATACCAAACTCAATACGAAGTTTACCCGCCCCTCCAAAGGCGGAACTCCGAAGATCAATTTTGGTAAATTGCCATAGGATCCATGTTCGTAGCGCGTGCCGAACCAGCCTCTACAAATCCCCTATAATTATAACACTTAGCGCTCAAAAGAAAAAAGCAAGTGGGCGGAATTGTACAATTTTGTACATTTACCGCTCACTTGCGCTTGTTTTTATGAAAAAGCACGGGGTAAGGGGAAGGCCACTACTATTCATACACAAACCTTTAGGCACAACCTTAAGACAGAAAGATACATGAAAGAAGAAATTGAAAAATATTATAATGACTTAGCAAAAGACTATGATATTGATAGATTTAGTAATTCTTATGGGCAATATATTCATAAACAAGAGGACGAAATATTAAAAAAGTATCTGAATGAAAATGAAACGGCGTTTAATCTAGACATAGCATGTGGTACGGGTAGATTTCTAAAATACGCGGATTACGGAATTGACATTAGTAAGAAAATGGTCGAAGTCTCAAAAAATAAATATCCACTAAAGAAAATCTCAATTGAAGATGCTGAACATCTATCATTTCAAGATTCATTTTTTGATAATGTTATCTCTTTTCATTTATTCATGCATTTAAAAGTTGGCAATATGAGTAAAGTACTTTGCGAAGTGAACAGGGTATTAAAAAAAGGAGGCTATTTTATTTTTGATATTCCTTCTGAAAAAAGGAGAAAACTTACTGGTTATAATAGTTCTAACTGGCATGGAGCGAACCAAATAAGCGTTAGTTTATTAAAAAAGCTAACAAGTTCAGAATGGGAATTAATTTCTTACTACGGCACAGCATTTTTTCCGATTCATCTTATTCCTAAAAATTTTAGGAAAATAATTGTAAGATTGGATAGTTTAATGAGTAAATTCTTTTTAAAAGAATATAGTTCTCATCTTATTTTTATTCTAAGAAAGAAATGATAAAAAGGATTATTCCATATTATATTAAGGTAAGGCTTCACTTAACAAAGAGAATAGTGCTCAGTGTAATTAACGGACAATACTTCTTCTTTGCCAAAAAAAAGCACCATTTAAATAGCTTAACGAATACTTTAAAATTGCAACAGGAATTAAAACCCAATGAAGCAAAAATGAAGAACTTGTTAATAGCTATAAAATACATAGAATCTATTCAAATTAACCCAAATGAAATTTTCTCCTTTTGGCATACGATAGGTAATCCATCAAAAAGTAAAGGGTTTGTTAAAAGCCGTTCTTTAGTTAATGGCAACTTGAAAGATTCTTTAGGAGGTGGACTTTGCCAATTATCTGGTCTTATATACTACATAAGTTTATATGCCAATCTTGAAATCCTCGAAAGACATAGTCATTCTGTTGATATTTATACGGATGAAACTCGTTTTACGCCCTTGGGTTCTGATGCTACAGTTGCTTATGGTTATAAAGATTTAAAGATTAGAAATAATTTGAAAGGCCCAATAAGATTCAGTTTTTTGATTGAAGAAAAATATTTGATAATTAACTTGATGCATTCAAGTTTAATCAAAAAGAATAAAGTTGAATTTAGAGAAAATGAGATAGATAAAGAGACTGTAGAAGTGGATACTTTAATTAATAATGAACTAGTAAACAGGTCGAAATATAAAAGGCTTGTGCCTAACAATGCATATAGTGCATAATGAGGATGTTTAGTGCCTTAAAAACACCACGCAAAACGCGAAAATATCGAACACCAAACAGCGTAGTTTCACAAAAAAGCCCCTGCCAATCCGAAGACCAACAGGGGCAAATGCTATCAATATCTGATTTGATGCGGTGGGAATATTATACCCAGATTTAAATGGATTTGAAGGATGGATGGATAAAAAAATTGATTTTCAATGGATTAGAAGCCATCTTTTTTCATAACCACTTTGCGTTGCCTATAGATGTTATTCAACAATTACTTTTTTCACGAATACTTGTCCTGCAGCGCGTGCTTGCAAGGCATACATGCCTTTTGGCAATCCGCTCAGGTCTACTTCAGTGATGTTCGAACCAGTGCCCAGTTCAAGATTCCGAACAGTTTTACCCGCCAAATCCATCACACGCACCGCTTCCAGGTCATTGCCTGTTGGCAGACTGATTTGCAACCAACCGGAAGTCGGGTTGGGAGATACGCTGAGCAGGCTGTTGTCGGCCAGGTCATTTACAGCGGTGGCATTGCCGAAATAGACGGAAGCAAATACGCTGCTCTGAATGTCTTCTTCACAAGGCGCATAGAGGAACAGTTCCAGGTCTGGATAAGACAGCGGGCTGCCGGCTGAGAGTTGTTTGACTTCAATCACTAGATTTTCGATACACCCATTTTTAGGTACATTAAGAAATACCTGTCCTAGGTCATTGCCATTCAGTGGCACACCTGCTGCCGAAACCACGGCGCCGTTCAGGTTGGATGCTGCATTGAGTTTCAGGTTATAGGTACGCACTTCATCGGATTCATTGCAGATATCTAATTTGAATGTGGCGGAAGAACCTACCGGATTGCCCTGCAAGGTGATATGGTCGCTTGTGCTGCCGTCGTGTTTCAGTTTGGGTTGGTCGCGCTGATAGCCACCCTGGTATGGGCAGGAGGTTTTTGTGCCGGCATCCAGGCGGAAAATAGGTGTCCCATACATTGGGTCGCGCACGACTTTCATGTTGAACAAATCACCCGAGCTGTTGTCTGACAGATTGTAGCGCACCACTTTGGCGTTCTCTGTGGAATTGGTATTTGATTTCCCATAGCGGTAGGAACCTTTGTATTCGTAGCCACCGGATACGCCCGAGCCTGCGACTTCCACCACTGAGGATATGCCCGCATTAAATTCAATATAGTGCTCTACATCTAAAGCATTGGTTTCCAGCACCGAAATGCTCGACTCACGGCTTGTGTTGGCGCCTGCACTAAAAGAAAGGGATTGTATGAGTGCATTGTTAGGATTGTTTTTATTGGTATTGTTTAAGGTCAATACTTTTTCCCATACATCTGCCTGGTTTTGGGCTTCATTGCGGGCGCGGACACTATACGTAGGGTTGGAAGCCAGTGCCTTTTGGGTGAGAATTTCAGATTGAATTTGTTCCTCTGTATAAACGAAATCCCGCGGCATGCCAGTTGGTGAGTATATCAGATTGGTATCCCGTATTCCTTTACATGTATTGGGATCTATTTTAACGTTGGTGTAAATACCATAATTCAAATCTGTACCATAACCAATGAACACGTCGCCGCCATTATTCCCCATCAACGAATTGGTGGAAAATCCCTGGCTAGTCGTCACACAGGTTTGATTGGATTTGGTTTTGACAGAAAGCCCGCCTGTAGTGAGACCAGCACTCACCGTGACGGAGAATTCAAAATCTGTGGTGACAATAAAACCGACTGAACCTGCGATTCCCAATTTAACAGCCCCATTAATATTGTTTGAGCCGTCCTCTGCATACGTATCTACAAACTCACGGCAAGTGGTTGAATCTTTTTGAAATTCGCTGGAACTGCCGTCGCCAGGTGGAGCGTGCAGGACTACATAGGGGATTTGCGGTTGAATGGTAGTACCTAAAACGGGTACAGATTCCTCCACATTTCCTTCGATGACAAATGGCAATACAAAGGCGAAATTATCGGACCAGGAATTGTCAATTTTAAAATAGCTAAAAAAGCATACTATATAACCAACCTCATCGGCTCGCGGCCAACACCGGGCATTGAAGTAATTAGGCGAATTAGGCGAATTAGCATCACCTAAATAAAACCTCCATCCTAAACCGCCTGAAAAGTTGTAAGTTAAGTCCCGATTTACATAATATTCGTACTGACCTTGTGGACTAGGACCTATTGTATTCGGTGAATTAGTGCCCGCATAGGCAGTAAAGAATGAATTGCCATTCCAGTTGGTACTCCCATTAAACTGTGAACTTGTCATTTGAATGGTTAATGCAGGGTTGCCGACGCCTTTTTTCTTGATCCTGAAATATTGGGATTTAGGTATGTCTTGCATTTGAGATATCAAGCTCTGTTTATTAAAATCAGCGTTGACGCTAAAATTACCCAAGTTGACAAATTTTCCTGCCGGTTGTTGACCGCAAATGGCTTCTCCTTCATAGATGATCTTTATGTTCGTACTTTTTGGACTTACAAGATTGGATATCAACTGCGCCCTTCCCACGCCCAAATTAAAAAAGAAACAGCAAAGCAGCACCGCCAGTGCGCCTGCATTTTTGTTGAATTGGAAAATGTTTTTCATTGTTAGCATTGTTTGTTTTTGTGATAAAATTGATGGGACAAAGGTGCATGCGGGGCAGGGCGGAGGCCGGGTAAATGCGTCCCAAAAGCAGGTAATCTGGTAGCACAGGCACAAAAAAAACGGGTAATTTCGTTGCATGGAACGAAATTACCCGTTGGGTAAGTTGTTGATTGTTAGTTATTTGTAGGTTGCACTCGGCGCCTCCCCAAATTCCTCCTGGTACAATTTTGAAAAATAAGAAGGATCTTTAAAACCGACCTCCCAGGCGGCTTCCGCGACGTTGGCAGCACCACTTTCGAGCAGGGCTTTGGCTTTGTTGAGCCGGTGGGTTCGGATCAAATCCGAAGGCGCAATGTCCGTCAGGGCCTTTAATTTGCGGAACAATTGCGAGCGGCTCATGCCGACTTTCTGGCAGAGTTGCGGCAGGCCGAAATCCTCCTCGGGGTAATGCGCTTCGATGACGGCGCGCACCTTTTGGAGAAAAGTATCTTCCATTTCTGCTGCTACAGCAGGCGCCGTGTGTGTTTCAGGCGCCAGTATTTGTTGCTGGTATTTCAATTGCAGTTTACGCCGCGTTTCCAGCAGATTATCTGCCGTCACCAGTAATTCCTCCTGGTGAAAAGGCTTAGAGAGATAAGCGTCGGCGCCTTTACGCAGTCCAGTGAGGCGACTTTGCACATCGGCCTTGGCTGTAAGCAGGATGATGGGAATATGGCTCGTGCGCTCGTCGTTTTTCAAAACATCCACTACTTCAAAACCATCTTTGAAAGGCATCATCACGTCGCTTACGATGAGGTCGGGCACGGTTTCGAGGGCCTTTTCGATGCCCGCCTGGCCGTTGTAGGCAAAATCCAACACGTAGGCGCGCCCCTCGCGGTCGCTCACCCCCTGCAAACAGACGACCAGATATTCCACCACATCCGGGTTGTCTTCGATCAGCAAGATGTTGCACTGGTCGGATTCGTTGTTCGTCGACAAAGCGGCTGGCAGGCGGTTTGCAGTTGGGTTTTTGGGTATTTCGACTGCCTTTTCCTCAAAAACGTTGTTGTTGGTAACCGGCAATTTCACGAAAAAAGCAGTGCCTACGCCCACCGTACTTTCTACCGAAATCTCGCCGCCCAAGGCTTTCACCAGTTCGCGGGTCAGCGAAAGCCCGATGCCTGTGCCGCCCGCCTTGGCGTGTTCCTGGTTTTTGGCCTGGAAAAACCGCTCAAACAGTTGCGGCAATTCTTCGGGCGGGATACCTGCACCGGTGTCGGTCACGGTAATTTCCAACCAGTCACCTTCGCGATTGGCGCGCAGGACTACTTTACCCCCGGAAGGCGTAAATTTGACGGCATTGGACAACAGGTTGTGGACAATTTGCAGCAAACGCTCGGGGTCGTAATCCATCACGATTTTGGCCTGATCACTTTCCACACGGAGCATCAGGTTTTGGGCGTTGGCCAGCGAGTGCAGACTTTCGGCGATATACCGAAGATACGCTAAAACATCACCCTGTATGTAATTCATTTTCAGGGTATTGGATTCTAATTTAGCGAGGTCGAGGATTTGGTTGATGAGCCGCAACAGGTTTTCACCGCTGCGTTTGATCAGGCCAATTTTGTAGCGTTTGGGTTCGTCTTTTTCCTCTTTGGCCAATTGTTCGCTCATTCCGAGCATCACCGTCAGCGGTGTGCGGAATTCGTGGGTGATATTGGTAAAAAAGCGGCTTTTAAACTCGTCGAGCGCTTCCAGACGCAGTTTTTCCTGTTCGGAAAAACGTCGACGGAGCAGGTACTGATAATATCGCCAAATACCAGCAGCAAGGATCCCAAGATAAATCAGCCAGGCCCACCAACTGGACCACCAGGGCGGGCGGATGGTGAACCGCAGCTCGGCGCTTTGTTCGCTCCATACGCCGTCATTGTTGCTGCCTTGCACCCTGAGCGTGTAGTCGCCCGGGGCGAGATTGGCAAACTGGATACTGCTTTTATTATTCAACGCCACCCATTCCTTGTCTACCCCAACCAGTTGGTATCGGAACTGGTTTTGGGCGGGGTTGCTGAATTCAAGCGCCGCAAATTCAAAATTGAGCAGGTTTTGGTGGTGCGAAAGGGTAATGGACGATTTGCCCCAAATGTCGAAAGGTTGATTGTTTACCTGCAAACCGACAATATGCGTTTGCGGCAGGTGTTCGTTGAAGCGCAGGCTGTCGGGATGAAATATCGTTAGGCCTTTTACGCCCCCGAAAATGAGCGTACCATCGCGGGTTTTCAGGTAACTCGAACTGTTGAACTCGTTGTCCTGCAATCCGTCCGCGGCCGTAAAAATTTTGCTGGTTTCGGCGCGCGCATCGAAACGGCAAAGCCCTTTGTTGGTGCTCAGCCAGATGTAACCAGGTCGGGTGCTTCCTTTCGAGGTGTTTTCTGCCAAAACGCCATAAATCACATTGTCTGGAAGTCCTTGGGCGGTTTTGTACTGCCTGAATTGCCCCGTTTTTTTATCTAAGCGATTCAGCCCGCCGCTTTTGGTGCCGACCCAAAGGTAACGGCCAGGTTCGAGCGGGTCGTCGGCAACGCTCAGCACGATATTGGACGACAGCGAATTACGGTCGGCAGGGTTAATTTTGAAATATTCGAAGTGGTAACCGGATCCCTCCGGGACCGCTTTGGTCAAACCGTCGAAGCCGAATATCCAAACTGCGCCATCTGCGTCTTCGAACAAATAATAGGAAAATATAGTGGCTACATTTTGCGGCTTGTTATATGGGAATTCGGCGCTGGTTTCTGTTTTGGGGTCAAACTTCGTTAAACCACGCTCACTAACACCTAATAAAGCGCCGGAGCGATCCACGATCAACCCGTATCCGGCAAGCCAGGGGAACGATTTTACAGATTTCGTCCGTGCATCTGTTCGGTAGAGCATTTTCTGATTTCGGTTGCTTGACCAGCCATTGCCAGCCGCGTCGAAACAAGCAAAGAGATCCCCCCAGTCATTCGAATAGGCGATTCCCGGGTTGGGGTTGTAAAAATCGGTGTGCGGTGTTACGGCCTGGAAAATTTTCGAAGGATACTTTCCATTGGGCCTGAACAAAGAAAAAATACCTCCATCCGGTGCCTCCAGCAGCTGTCGTTGTGAGTGTTGGGGTAAATAGCTTTTAAAATTCTGGACTTTTGCGTTGATTTTCATAATGCCATACCCGCCCGTGCCTATCCACATTACGCCACTTTTGTCAAAAAAGAATTTATTGACCCCGCCCTCAAAAGACCCATAAATGGATTCCATATCTATTTCAAGTTCAGGTCTACCCTGATTAAAAAAGGAGGGTACCTGCCATTTTTGAATACCATTGCCTCTTTGAATCCATAAAAATCCATCCGGGCTACAGCTAATACGGTTACTCCAGCCCGGGCCTGTAAAGGATTGGGTGCCACTGGGGGTAAGCAGTACCCATTTCATTTGAAAGGACGAACTATTGAACGTCGACGCGATGATCCTGCCTTTATTATCTGCTGACATTTGATTAAAAGTCCAACCAGGTGTTGAAATTTCAGTTGAAATTAGATCCGTCGAGGGATCGAGGCTGAACAGCCCGTCTCTTGTTGCAATGAGTAGTTTACCCGCTTTGACCAGGAATTTAGATGTTCCCAATGCCTCCCATCCCTGGACGGGGGGTTTGGGTATCATTTTGCAAGACGGTTCAATGGTAGATGTCCCCTTTTTTGCCGCATTTGCCAATAAGTCATTGGGTGCCTTGATTTTCCAAATTCCGTCCGGCCCCCAAAACCAAATGGTACCATCCGGCGTCTCTTCCATAGAGGGCGCCCCAGACGAATTCTCTGCGCCAAAATTTTTATTTCCATCGTGTAAAACATGGTAAAAATGCCCACTCGCCGGGTTGAGCACATCCAGTTCTGACTGAAACGCTATCCAAATCCAGCCCCGACTATCTTCGAAAATCGACCGTACTTCACTGTTTGCAATGGAATTAGGATCAAACGGGTCGGGCGAGAAAACTTTAAACCGGCTGCCGTCATATCGGTTCAGCCCGTCCTTGGTCGCAATCCAGATAAAGCCGTCCCTGCTTTGAAGGATATCGAACACAAAGCCTTGCGCCAAACCATCCGCTGTGGTAAGCAGCTGATAGTTGGGCTTACTTTGTGAAAACGCCTGGAGCGCACAAAGCAAAAGCAGGAAAGGCAAATGGCTTCTTTTCAAACGGTTGGTATGCTAAGGAAGCACAATTTTAATGTTTTTTGTAAAAACGTTGTTGGTTCTGTAAGTGTATTTTTATCATGAACGATGTTTCTTAATGATTCGTTACGGAATCTGTATCCATAAAGTAGAGGAAGCCAATCATTTAGGATAGGTTAAAACGATTTAAGCCGAGGTGACACCTCCAAAAATAAAATGCTTATTAATAGATATATACAAAATATGAATAAAAAAATGTGAAAATATTTTCAATGAAAGCAACATTGATGTTGTAAACATCATTATATTTGCAGCATGATTCGATGTTGCAAACATTGATATTGATCACAACCACTCAACTTTTAAAAATTAAACAACATGCAAAACTTCACCATCCCAACCCGCGAAACCGTTTCTGAAAACAACCAAGGTTTATTTGACAACCTGCAAAAAGGCCTTGGCTTTGTACCCAATTTATACGCAACTTTCGCCTATTCCAAAAACGCCCTGGGCACTTACCTGGCGCTTCAAAATGCCAAAAGCTCGTTGCGTGCAAAAGAACGCGAGGTAATCAACTTAGTCGTAAGCCAAGTGAACGAATGTCGCTATTGCCTTGCAGCACATACCACATTGGGTAAAATGAACGGCTTTTCAGAAGAACAAATCTTGGAACTGCGCGCTGGACATGCGAGTTTCGACCCAAAACTGAATGCCCTTGCTACTTTTGTAAAAGAAACTACCGAAAACCATGGCCGCCCAAGCGCAGCAGCCGTTGATGCGTTTTTTGCAGCAGGCTACACCAACGAAAGCCTGATCGATACCATCATGGTCATCGGCGATAAAATCATCTCCAACTACTTCCACGGCATCACCCAAATTCCGGTCGACTTCCCTGAAGCCGTTGCTTTGGAAATGGCCTAATTCCGCTCTTATCAAAATCCGGGGCAAGGCCCATTTTTTTTGCCCCGGATTTTTTAATGTTTAAAACATTGAAATTATGCAAACTTTAAAAATAACTGAAAGCCCTATCTGGGGATTTTTTAACCCACAGCGCATGCAACTTGATTACATTTCGAAATCACCTTTTTCAAAATTCAAATTAAGTTTCAACATGTTAAAATTTGCAATCATCCTGGTGGTGATGCTGCTTTTTGTTGCGGTGACTTACAGCCAGCAAAATGCAAAACCGATTGATCTGGTGTATTCCACCAAAGATGGCGCGATACAAGGGTACGACCCGGTGGCCTATTTTACCGACGGAAAGCCGGTTCAAGGCAAAACCGATCTTGTTTATGTCTGGAAAGATGCTACCTGGCATTTTACTTCCGACGAACATCGTGCACTTTTTGAACAAAATCCCGAAAAATACGCGCCTCAATTTGGCGGCTATTGCGCCTATGGTTGGTCAAAAGGCTACAACGCCAAAATCGATCCGGTCGCCTGGACCATCCTCGACGATAAATTGTACCTCAATTACAACTTGGATGTAAAGTCTAAATGGGATGAAAAACGCAGCGAATACATCGAGCTTGCTACAAAATATTACCAGGAAGCCGTAGAAAAAGCTAAAAAATAAAACCCTTTTTGGTTTAAAGCGAATAAAAATTCAAATCATGGCAACGAAAATTTCTTTAAAAAACCTCCCCGAAGGTTATCAATCGGTAATTTCTAATGGCAAACATGCGATCCTGGGCGATGAGCCCATCACATCAAAAGGAACTGACCTGGGCTTTAGTCCAGAAGACTTGATCCTTTCCGCTATTGGTGCGTGCAAGGTTTCAACGGTGCGCTTTATTGCCCGTAAACATGGTTGGGAAATTGGCAATGTATATGCCAATCTGGAAATGAAGGTTGAACGTAAAAGTACAGGGCTTCATACCGATGTGAGCGTTCAAATCGAAATTGAAGGCAATCTTACCGATGAACAACGCACCGAATTGTTGCGCCAGGCCGATCGTTGCTATGTGCACCGCATGATTGAAGGAACTTGGTCGATTGGCTCTGCAATACCTGTTTCACAAGATTCAACCGTCTCTATGGAAAATGATGCTTAATTCACTGAACTTTGCAGTCTCAAATGTTGAGCCACCCATGCAAGGAAATTTTCAAAATGAATACCACCACTTGCGCGCCAACCTGTTGCGCATCGGCGCCTGGTTGCGGCAGGAGGTAAATACGGTCCTCGAACCTTTCGGGATCACCCAACAACAGTTTAACGCACTACGGATTCTGCGCGGGCAGATGAACGTAGTGCGTTCTACTTCGTTTAGTACCAATGATTTACGCGATTTATTACTCGATAAAAGCGCCGACACCTCCCGATTGGTCGATCGCTTAGTCGATAAGGGGTATGTCCTGAAAACGCCCTGCACCATGGATTCTCGCCGGGTTAATTTGAAATTGTCGGAAACGGGCCTGCAACTGTTGTCCGAAATTGACCTTAAAATGAGCGAAATGGATGCTATTTTGGGCAATGTTACTGAAAAAGAAGCCCAGGAATTGAATGGGTTTTTGGATAGGTTGTTAGTGATGAGTGAGGAGTGATGAGTGAGGAGTTGTTCGATATTTACCCAACTCCTGCCTTCAAGCGCGCAATTTCCGCCTCCAATTGTTCAATATACTGCTTTTGCGGCCCAAAAGCGGCTTGTATCTCTTCCACCGTATAGCGCGGCGTAATGTGTTGCGGACAATTCCATTCGAATGCTTTGATATCAAATAACATCATCCGCTCTGGACGATGTTTGTAGTCGGCTGGGTCCAGTTCTTCAAAAAGTGCAGGGTCATCTTCTAGGGCAACAATGCGCACATCGGCATACAACTTCAGCCTGGCCTTTTGTGGATAGGATACCATAATAATGGATACCTGCGGGCGTGTTTGGATATTTCCAACCGAGATGTATTGTTTATTGCCGGTAAAATCCACCATCCCGATTGTTTTATCATCCAGTACTTTTACAAAACCCTTGGGTCCGCCGCGGTGTTGGATGTAAGGGTATCCGTTTTCGCCGATGCTGGCCATGTAAAAACTATCGCGGTCTTCAATAAAACCGATCTCATTGTCGGAAAGGCCATCTACAACGTTGCTTTTTTCTACCCGTTCGTAGGCCAGGCGGCTGCCCTGGGTTTCCTGGAGGGCTTTAATGGCATCGGTAAATGCAAATTTTGCGTAATTCATGGTGGTTCAGTTTATTTTGTCTTATAATAACGTGCAGTAATCAATGCCATGGGCAGTCCTACCAAGCTCATGTGCCAGATAACCTCCAGAACAGAGACAAAATCTCGTGGACTTTGCGGGGTGTTAGAATTGGGCAATACCAGCAAATTCATAAACAACCAGATAAACAAACCATACAAAAGTCCGGTAATCCAAATGTTTTTAGCCAGCACGGGAATATTGGGGTAAACAAAAAAGAAACCCGCTGCAAAGGCAAAGGCAATGACGAAATGCAAGACCAAACCTGCACCGGCCATCAGCAAGCCGCCCGAAAAGGCAGCCGTACCAAATACTCCGCTGGCAATGTACTGGAGCACCTGAATGGGATCCATACCTTTAAACAGAAAATAAACGACGACGCCAGCAGTAGCGTCCAGTAGTCCTGAAATAAGGCCAGACCATAAAATGGTATTGGAAACGGTAGGGTTTTGAGGTAAAGCGAATGAAAAAGATGCATTTGACATGATAAAAAAGTTTAGATGGTGAATGTACAGACAAGTCTGTTTTTATGTTTTTAAAAAAATTTAGACCCAGATTTAAATGGATATGAAGGATGGATGGATAAAAAAATGATTTTCAATGGATTAGCAGCCATCTGATTTCATCACCACTTTGCGTTGACGTTAAAGCAATTTTTGGGCAATGGTTTTGGTGGTTTCAATCGGCCAATCAGCGCCATATACTTTGCTGGTTACCAATGCCGCATCGAACAGCACGTACAATTCGTCCGCAAGTTTTTCTTTGCCAATCGGTTTTAATATGTTGGCGAAAAGGTTGCGGATATGGTTCTTTTGGGTTTTAATCATCCCTTTCACATCTTCGTGTTCCTGAGGCAATTCAGCAGCCACATTCAGGAAATTACATCCGTTGTACCCGGTTTGTTTGGAAAACGCGATTAAAAAGTCAAACATAGCCAGCACTTTGTCTTGCGCTGTCTTAGGTTTGGCAATCACTTCATCCAGAATTTTATTGGTATTTATGGCTGTTACCCGCACGTATTCCACCAATAAATCTTCCTTGGACGGAAAATGCTGGTATAAACTGGCCTTGGCCACCCCCGCTTCCTTGATTAATTGGTTGATGCCGGTGCTGTTGTAACCCTGGGTGTAAAAAAGTTTGGCGGCTGTTTCGACAATTCTCGTTCTGGTGTCCATGTGTTTTAATTTCAGGACAAAGATAGGGAATGTTTTTTAAACAGACAAGTCTGTACGTGTTTTTTTTAACACCGAATCCCGAATCTCGAACCCCGAACACCTTGGTGATACCGAATTACATAAGCGCACATCACACAAGGTTCATGTGTGGTAATTAGTTGACACTACTTACGAAACTGCATAGCAAGCACATTTTTGCCCACCAAAGCGCCTTGCTTCTTGCCGTTTTCGATGGCCGACCGGAAATTATGCCCTGCATACATGCTTGAAAAGGCCGCCTCTTCTGCTGCTGCATAAAAGGATTCATACACGCGTTCGGTCCCATTAATATCTGTCCGACTTACGTGGGTTCTGTCAGTAAACGTGGTATTGCTGCCAAAAAAAGAGGACAGGATCTCCGCTGTAGCCGCCATTTGTACCGCATTAATGGCGGTATATTCAGGGTAGGCTGGCGTGCTTAAAGTTGTTTGGTAACTTGGATCAACTTGCGCTCGAATATAAGAAATCGGACGAATTAAGTTATACTTATATTTTGATTTCCAGGAATTTACAAATGCGTCATGCAAGCCAATGCCCAGTTTGGAATAGGCTTCTGCTGCAGTTGCCAGGTTTGATTTATTCACCTCCAACAACTGTTTTAGGATCGAAATAGCATGACCGGCTGGGGTTGCACTTTTACCGGGCTCATCATACCAATAGGCCGCAATGTTTTTTTGATCGTTGGTAATGGTTTCCTTAAAGGAATAAATTTCAAGTGCCTGTACATAAAAAATGGACGATGCAGAGGTGGAGTAGGGTGGGTGTGCCGCCACGGCCACGCCTGCGGCATTTTCCTCTACAAAACAACGGACATTGCCCCAGTTTGGCTGCAAGGGAATGGTCTGAAAAGTAGGCGGTGTTGGAATCCAGGATCCTGCGAAAGAGGGTACATTATAGGTAGCAGGATAATTGCGGTTATATGCTTCGTCCTGGCCATCGGTTTTAGAGTATTTGTACACGCCCGCTCCTACCATATCACCGTATTCTTTCGAACGATCAAAGATCTCTTGCGAGGTGGTTGCAGCAAATTCTGCTTCAAACTGATCTTCGAGCGTTTTGATTTGCGCCAAATTTTCGGCAGACGTGTTTTTGTACAGGTTGGTTAGCATCAGGGCCATTGCCCGGTTGGCACAAACACCCCAATGGTAATCGGTACTATTTTTAGGCTCGGGTACGGTGGCTGGTAAAAAATTGGTAACATGACTTTGCAAAGTGTGGTAGTCGGGCATACCGCCAACCACCGATTCGTACAGGGCCAGGCCAGTGTACGCAAACGCACGGGCTGCCACTGGTGCGGTAAAG
Source organism: uncultured Bacteroidota bacterium (assembly GCA_903905445.1). Classification (GTDB taxonomy): domain Bacteria; phylum Bacteroidota; class Bacteroidia; order Chitinophagales; family Saprospiraceae; genus M3007. The sequence goes on along the minus strand of CAIVGO010000081.1, from coordinate 7,131 downwards.
CCGGGGGTTTCTTTTGCTAGTTTTAAAGAGAGGGAAAACCAGGAATTGGCCACTTTTGCGTCAATTTCTGCTGTTTTTAGCCGTTTTGGTTCGTTAGAGCCATCTGGTTGGCAGGCATTGAAGCACAAAATACCTATAAAGATTAGCGTGAAACGCATTGACTTTTTCATGAATTGCGGGTTTGGATGATTGTTGCGTGGTGAAATTAAAACAAAAACTGATAGGATTATCAAACTGATTAAAAGAATTACACATTTATGTAGTGCTCAATAATTGTTCCAATCTTTTCTTCCTACAGGGTAGATTTTTGCATTTCAGTCGATTTTTTTGATTTTTTAACACAGTGCTTCTGTTATTGCCGTTTCTATTAGATTTACTAACAAATGAATCCAGATATTTGCACCCGATCACTGCACCCGGAATCTGTTTGATCCCGGATGGAGGCGCTGTTGAGCACCACAACAGGTTCCGGATCATTTATTAACCATTTCCAACGATTGTTATAATCATGAAATTTCGTTATTTGCTGCTGCTCTTGTTGCCGGCTACCTTTTTAGGGGCCCAAACTGATACGAGCAAAATGTATAAGGCTAATTTGCCGTTGAGCAAAACGGTCCGCCCGTATCCTTTAACGGATCCTACGGCGTTTATGAACACCATTACAGCCACCGATTTGAAAGCGCTGCTGGAGGTACTCGCTTCTAAATCCATGGAAGGCCGCGAAACAGGGGAAGCAGGCCAACGTAAAGCCGCCGATTTTATCGCGCAACAGTTTAAAGATGCCGGTATTCCTGCCAAAGGAGATCGGAATTCGTACTTCCAAAAGATTCTGCTTTCCAATGAATCCTGGTCAAATCTGAGCCTGAGAGTGGAAGAACAGGAATTCAAAAACAAAGTGGATTATTACGTTTACCCTGCTTTCAACCCCAAAATGCCCGAACTTAACCTGAAAGAACTGGTGTTTGTAGGCTATGGTATCGAGGATCCGAAATACAATGACTACGCAAAAGCGGATGTAAAAGGCAAAGCGGTGATTTATTTTGATGGCGAGCCGATTGATGAAGCTGGCAAATCAAAAATTACGGGCGATATGTATCGTTCCAACTGGTCGGTCGACTGGAAGAAAAAGGTGAAACTGGCCAAAGAAAAGGGCGCTATCATGGTGTTTATCATCGACCCCAAAATTGCCGATAACCTGAAATCCAACCGCCGCGCCCTGTCTTCCGGCGGCTGGAAACCAGTGGCCTCGAATTCCGAAAAAAATACGGCCGAATGGGTCAATAATATGTTTGTATCTCCTGCACTGGCCAATGCCCTGTTGGGCGATAAAGCCGAGAAGGTACTTGCAACCCTCGCTGATGCGGGAACCGACAAATTCAAACCTACCAAGGTGAAGCGCAAAATTGAACTAAAAATGGATAAAGAGGGCGCTACCCTCGAAGGTTCAAATGTGGTGGCGGTGATTGAAGGCATCGACCCATTGTTGAAAAAGGAATACGTGTTTGTGACTGCACATTACGACCACCTCGGATCGCCCGATAGTTCGGTGGTGTATTACGGCGCCGACGATAATGGCTCCGGCACTTCCGGGGTAATTGAAATTGCCCGCGCATTTCAGGAGGCACGCAAACAAGGCATCGGCCCCAAAAGAACGGTCGTTTGTATGCTGGTGAGTGGCGAAGAAAAAGGCCTGCTAGGCTCCAAATACTACGTTGAATTTCCACTTTTCCCATTGGATAAAACCGTGGTGGATGTCAACATTGACATGATTGGTCGCCTGGATGAACCACACAAAAACAATCCTAATTATATTTATGTGATTGGTTCTGATCGCTTAAGCCCCGAATTACATGAAATAAATGAGCGGGTCAATATGGAGTACACCAAAATGGAGCTGGATTATAAATACAATGCAAAAGACGATCCGAACCATTACTACGAACGCAGCGACCATTACAATTTTGCTGAAAAAGGCATTCCGGCGATCTTCTATTTCAATGGAACTCACCCCGATTACCACCGCCCAACCGATACCGTAGAGAAAATTAACTTCGATGCATTGGCAAAACGTGCACAATTAGCTTTCCTGACTGCCTGGGAAGTGGCCGACCGCCCTGCACGCCTGGCTGTGGAGAAAAAATAAAAGTTGATGCGATGAAACCAGGTCTACTTGCTTGCGTTGGTAATTAAACATGAGTCATCCCGAATTTTGGCGAAACCAAAATTCGGGATTTTTTATCCATTACCACGAGTACTCGGCAAAATAGTCCTTACTAATATGAAAAGAAAATACCAATGCTACCCAAATCATGCATAACAACGGAAGCCTCCTTAAGTCCCGCGTAAGTGCGTAAATTCTATTGACGGGGCGACTTTTCAGTCACCCCGCCAATAGAATTTACACGCTACCACAAATCCATGAGAAAGTCTACCAAATCCTGTAAATTTATGCGGCTCAGGAACCTGACTTATGCCAAAAATTGTCGTGGCGATTTGTTTTGGAAACCTGATTTTTGCGATTCGCAATTCTTTCAATTTCAACCAGCTGTGCCATGAAAAATCTCCGTTTTTTCCAGCAATACACCCAAATAATGCTCTTGTTTTGTCTCCCGATATGGTGCCAAGCACTCGATACGGGTGTTACCTATGCCGTTTTTGCTACAACGGATCAATCATACATTGAAGTGAATGTGGGTATTGCAGGTCAAACCGTTACCTACAAGCCCATCGATAGCACGCAAATGCAGGCAAGCGTGGAGGTTTTGATGCTGATTAAACGCGGCACAGAAATTATAAATTATGAAAAATACCTGCTTAATAGCCCCATTGTAACCGCTCCGGAGGCTTTATTGGATGTAAAACGCATGGTTGTGCCCAATGGTAGTTATACCCTGGAGGTTCAATTTGTGGATATGAACAATCCCAATAACAAGGATGTCTTCACCACCGAGTTTACCGTCGAGTTAGGTAAAAACCTGTATTTGTCTGAAATTCAGTTGCTGAATAAATTCCGGCCGGATGCAACTGCGCATCCGTTTACCAAAAATGGCTTTTTCCTGGAGCCGCTCCCCTTTGGCTATTACGACCGATACGCAACCAAACTGGCCTTTTACGCCGAAATTTACCATACAGATCAACTCAGTGCGGATTACCAGGTGCGTTATTTCATCGAAAAGGAAGAAGGAAATAATCGCAAATCGCTAGTTTCAGTAGGCACCCAGCAGAAAAAAATGTCGCCCATGGACGCAATTTTGGTGCAAATGGACATCAGCAAATTGGAAAGCGGCAATTACATCCTCAATGTGGAAATCCGTTCCAACAGCAATGCCTTGTTAACTAGCCGCAGCATCGCCTTCCAACGCATTAATCCTTTCCTGAATTTTGATGCAACCAGCCTGACAGATGAAATGCTGGAACGCCAATTTGTGCAAGCGTTTGATGAAAAAGCCCTGAAATACACCATGCGCGCCATTTCTGCCACGGTCAATTCCTCGGAGGCCGAAATCTTGAACGGCACCTTACGCTCTGGAGATCTAAAAGCGATGCGTTTTTATGTATTCCGCCATTTTGTGCGCCTAGACCAAAACAACCCCGAAGCGGCATTTAAATCCTTTATTGAAAATGCCAATGCCGTACATGCCCGATTCCAAAGCGGATTCCGGTATGGTTTTGAAACGGATCGCGGGCGCACTTACTTGCGTTTTGGCAAACCCGACGATATGGTGCATGTAGAAGATGATCCAAGTGCACCTCCTTATGAAATCTGGATTTACTATAATTTCCCGAAAACAGGCCAGCAAAACGTGAAATTCCTGTTTTACAACCCCAGTCTGGCCGGAGAAGACTTTATTTTGCTCCATTCCACAGCCCGCGGAGAAATACGCAATCCAAAATGGGAACGCGTATTGTACTCCCGGAACGCTGCCGATCAAGAAGAAGGCGACAACTATAACGACGCAACCAATGTGCAACGCAACCTGGGCCGCAACGCGCGGGTGTATTTTGAAGATTTCTAGTTGCGGTCTTCTCTAGATTCGAGTCTTTTCTCCTGCGATTCTTCCCAGATTACTTTATAGTCGTAACTCAGGTAAATCTCGCTATCAAACGCCCCCCAAGCGCCATTTTCGATTGCTAAATTCAGGCGACGAATGGCGGTTGGGGGGATTTTTAGTATAATAACATGGCCCAGCCCCATCGCCAGGGTCCAACTTATTACCCGTGCATCAGAGGTTGGAAACAAATCCCAAAAGCCTTGCGCCTCTAAAATACGCTTCATTTCTGGCAGATTTTTATCCTGTTGGTGCTTTAAAATCACGGTAACAAGGATACTGTCTGATGCCAGTGGAGCAACCGGCATACTCATGGACGCTTCCTTTTTTACTTCTGCGGTTTTGGCGGCAGGGGTTATCGTTTGTTGTGCCTGCGCCTGTTGAAACAGTCCTGCACTGACCAATAAAAGTAATAAGATGTATTTGCGCATCAGAAGATGGAGGTTAAAATCAACAAAATAATAGGAAAACACGAAATGTGCGGTCGCAAAGATAATGAACCAGTTTTTACATGAAAGGTTCAAGGTGTTTGTTTTTTGCCAAATAGGCAAATGTTTTTCACTAAAAGTGCATAAAAAGCCAATCATAATTTTAATATCTAAAACTTTTAGCAATGAAACTTGGGAAACTGTAATTTGCATTTATTTTTGCCTCCCACGAATGGCGTATAGCAACATGATCTCAAACGATACAAATCATGGTGCACTTGAATATCCGTCATGGTGGGCGCTTTTAAAAACCGAGTCCTTTACTGTGCAGGATTTTAGGTATTTTTCTACCTGTTAATGCAAACCTACTTTTATGTTTAAAAAACATCCATCCGGCCTTCCGTTTTTATTTCTTACTGAAATGTGGGAGCGTTTCGGCTATTATTTGATGATTGGCATTTTTTTGCTGTACATGACGGATGCCCAAAAGGGTGGACTATCCATGGAGCGCGCCAATGCTTCGGATATTTTCGGTACGTTTATCGCCCTGGTTTATTTAACCCCGTTTTTAGGTGGTCTGTTGGCCGATCGGCTGTTGGGCTATCGGCGCAGTATCATCATTGGCGGTATTTTGATGGGAACCGGATATTTGTTGCTTGCATTTTCCAACAACATGCTGTCCTTTTACACGGCCCTGGGGGTGATGATTTTGGGAAATGGCTTTTTTAAACCCAATATTTCGGTTTTACTGGGCAATTTGTACAACGACGACCGCTATCGTTCGCTAAAAGACACCGGCTACAATATTTTTTACATGGGCATCAACATCGGTGCCTTTGTGTGTAACTTTTTTGCGGCCTACCTGCGCAATAATTTTAGTTGGGGCCATGCTTTTGCCGCTGCCGGGGTAGGGATGTTTATTGGAGTCATTGTATTTGCACTCGGCAATAAACACTACGCGCACGCAGATGTACGCAAACCCCAGGCTGCCGATGAAATGGGCGTAGGCAGGATGATCTCCTCCGTACTCATTCCCGCCATCGTGACGGGCATTGCGGGCTGGTTTATTCCTGGAACGGTGTTCGGATCAGATTCCACCGACGCGTTCATTTTTGGGAGCATGCCAGTGATTACCTTTTACTTATGGATTTATTACAAAGCAAGTGCGGTGGATAAGCCGCGCATCAAGGCTTTGTTGTCCATTTATGCGGTGGTGATTGTGTTTTGGGCTGTTTTTAAACAAAATGGCACTGCGCTTACCACCTGGGCCGAGTTTTACACCGATCGTACCATGCCCGCTGCCATTGCGCCACTTGCCGCCGATATAAAAATGGTGCAAACGGTAAAAATGGATTCTTCGCTCGTGCCTCAGTACGATGCCCAATTCCGCACCACCCGCGACGCCGATAAAAAAGTCATTAAAATTAAGTCGATTGATCCCTATTTCCTCAATATACCTGCGGCCGAGCGACCACCTGCGGACGGCGCAGTACAATTGGTTTCGACAGAACTGTACCAATCGGTCAATCCCTTGTTTGTCATCATCTTAACACCGCTGATCATCGCATTTTTCTCCTGGCGGCGGCGAAAAGGCAAGGAACCGACCACGCCCGCAAAAATTGGCTGGGGTCTGGTCATTTCCGCTTTATCTACCTTGGTGACCATCGCAGCGGTGTATGCCTGCCACAATGGGGCCGAAAAAGCTTCCGCTGGTTGGCTTTTTGCCACTTATGGCGTCATTACGATGGGAGAATTGTGTTTGAGCCCGATGGGACTTTCCATGGTATCCAAAATGTCGCCGCCGCAATTAACCGGATTGATGATGGGGGGCTGGCAGTTGGCCACCTCCTTAGGCAATAAATTAAGTGGCGTATTGGCCACCATGTGGGATAAATACGACAACAAAGCCGATTTCTTTTGGGTCAATTTTATCCTGTTGGGTTTGGCCTCAGTAGCATTGTTTTCTATGTTGCGCTGGCTCAATCGCATTTTTAAAGATCAGGGATTGAGTTAGTGTGCGCAAATCAACATCGTTCACCTTTAAAGCAAATTATTATGGCAACGAAGCAAAAATCACCTAAAAATCGGTTCGCTGAAAAAGACCGCGCAGATAACCAGAAGTTTCTCCTGATTGTGATCGGGGCTACCGCGCTTTTAATGATCCTGATGTATGTAATCTTTGTATAGGATCATTGTGCATTCGGTACAGTACACACCGATTTACCGGAATTTTACTGTTTTTTTAATAAAAAGATAAAAACGGTCGAATTCCGGAAAATCGGTGTGTATAAACGCTAGGACAAGCGATTTTTATAGTCTTTATAGGAAAACTTGCGGATCATATCCAATTGGCCATTTTCCCGCCAAATGGCGATGTTAGGGTGTGTTACGCCGTTAAATGTGCTGGTTTTGACCATCGTGTAATGGATCATATCCTCAAATACGATCTTTTGCCCCACTTTTACGGCCTTTTCAAAACCATAGGCTTCCATATAATCACCACTCAGGCAGCTCCCGCCGCCCAAGCGATACAGGTGCTTTTCCTTGGGTACCGGGTCATGCGCGCCCTGCACCCGCGGACGATAGGGCATTTCGAGGGTATCAGGCATGTGTGCCGTAAAGGATACATCCAAAATGGCCGTTTTTACCCCTTT
>CAIVGO010000080.1 GCA_903905445.1 uncultured Bacteroidota bacterium | reverse complement strand
CACCACCCGAATTGCCGGATAAAAAACTGCCTTACACGGAGCGGGAACTCGATCGTATCATTGAAATGGCCTGGGAAGACCGGACGCCGTTTGAAGCGATTGAACGGCAATTTGGCATCCAAGAGAAGGATGTCATCAAACTCATGCGCCGCCACTTAAAGCGCACCAGTTTTAATTTATGGCGCAAGCGCACCAATGGTCAAACCACCAAACACGAAAAATTGCGCGTTACGGGCATTGATCGGTTTAAGTCCAAAATGCAACGCACCGTAACGCACAATAAAATTTCTAAAAGGTAAATACGGCCACTACAGGCCCAATTTTTGACGAATTGCCGCCGGAATGGCATCTTTATGCACCAAAATCGACATGGTTTTGGCCCGGAAGTAAGGCTGTGAAACGTATAAATAGCCGTTCATTTCCTTTTTTACCGTACCCCAGGAATTTTTCACAATATAATATTTCGTTCCTGCCTGGTCTTTCACCAATCCGGTGATATGCATGCCATGATCATCCGTGGTGCTCAACTCATCAAAGCCGCGCTGGCGATCTTCCTGGCTGGCTATTTTTTCGCGGCCTGGAACTTTCCACAGGGAGTCGCGCTGGCCCGCACTCAAATCTTCCCATGCTTTTTCTGGCCACAACGCCAGACCTTCTTTTGCCGAAAACGACTTTTCACTCACATCGCTGGCCCACACAATCGAAAATCCTTTTTCTACAGCATTGTCGGCCACTTGTACAAACTCATCAATAGGCAGGTTGTAAAATTGGCCATTCGACCAGTTATCCGACACTTCCAGCACAAAAGATTTGTAAAAAGGGTGGTGGGAATAGGAAGTAAGTGGCACATAATCTTCTAATTTGATGCCCAGGCTTTGGAAATAGCTTTGGGGCGTATAAGATTTGCCATTTACCTCAAATTGCGCTGGTGGAGTACCCATATAGCCATCCATTGCGCCGATGTAGGCATTTTTCCATTGGGTGCTCAATTTCCCATCGGGCATTTTATTCACCGCTTCGAGGATCGATTTCAGCACAGCCTCCATTTCACCGTGAACGGGTTTGTCTTGTCCGGCCGGAAAACCGGTGTACGCCGATTGCGGAACGATGCCGTATTTGCGCACCAAATTGATCGCATCGTGGGTTTCAGCACCCTGACCAAAGGCGGTCGCGCCCTGGCGACGCACATAATTTTCGGCCCGATCAATGTAGCCTGCGCGCACCACATACATTTCACTCAGGTCTACCGGCGGTTTTCCCATACGCAGCAATTCGCTTTCAAAAAAAGAATTGGCCGAATAGACCCAGCAAGTGCCCGATTTGAACTGGTTTTTCACATCGGTAACGCCGGCTTTTTTCACCACTGAAAATTTGTATTCGTTCAGGGCGGTTGGAAGTTCCTGCGCCGTAAGCCGGACCATGACAGCGCATAGCAGCAACAAGGAAAGGATGGATTTTTTCATAAGTTGTAATCAGTTAGGTAAACGTTTTGAGGGCGAAAAATCGAATAATATTTGGTATTTAAATGCAATCTTCGATCAGATACGCCAATTTACACCTAAATGCCGCATCTTCCTTCTTTCGCTGCTAAAAAGAAACCCTGCTTTTATACCGACAACTTATGGTGGATGTTGTTTACTTTGGGCCCGAAAATCAGTTTGATATGGAGCCTATTGTACAATATTTTGAAAACATTCCTTCCGCACACCGCAGCGCAATTTTGATCGGAGGACTTACCCTGTTCCTTTCGTTAGAATCGATTGTTCCGCTGTTTCGCTGGCAATACAACAAATGGAAACATTTGGGTATCAACCTGTTTTTCACCTTTACCACCGTATTGGTCAATTTCATGATGGCCTCCATTTTGTTACTTTCCTGTGATTGGGTGGTAGCACATCATTTTGGCATCTTGCAATGGTTGCCCTCCATGGGTTTGTTGCCCTACACCATATTAGGGTTGTTGCTGTTGGATTTGATTGGCGCTTATTTTGTGCATTGGGCCGAACACAAAGTAAAATGGATGTGGCGCTTTCATTTGGTGCACCATACCGACCCGCATGTGGATACCACCACAGCCAACCGCCATCATCCGGGCGAAAGTGTATTTCGCTTTGTTTTTACCACCTTGGGCGTTTTGGTTGCCGGCGCGCCGATTTATTTGGTGTTTTTATATCAATCCTTATCCGCGGCGCTTTCGCAGTTTAACCATGCCAATATTCAGTTTCCAAAGCGTTTGGAGCAAATATTGCGTTGGGTATTGGTGACGCCCTCCATGCACCGGGTACACCATCATTATGTATTGCCGTACACCGATTCCAATTTT
>CAIVGO010000079.1 GCA_903905445.1 uncultured Bacteroidota bacterium | reverse complement strand
AGAGCAAAGGGCGTGTAATAACTGATTGCATGGTCTTTAAATTTTTTTTATGTGAAATGAAAACATAGCCAACGCAAAGTGATTATGAAAACAGCAGGTTTCTAATCCATTGAAAATCAATTTTTTATCCATCCATCCTTCAAATCCATTTAAATCTGGGTCTTAATCGCCATCGCTGCTGCTAAACGTAATCGCAATGCCCAGTAACGACGACAGGTCACTTTTGAAAAAACGGGTGTGCTTTTGCAATTCGGTGTGCAAGGCATCAATACTCAAATGCTCCTCTTGCATGAGCTGCGACAACGGCTTGTCCACTGGTACCGCGTCTAATGCAACCTTTACAAATAGCCATTGGGCTTCGGTGGCCGAAATAAGTTCAGGCCCACCCACCACACTGTTCAAGTAGGCCTTGAAGCCAGGCGTTACCGCACCACCGCTCGTGTTGCCATCATATATATGCCGGATCGCATTCAAATGTTCCTTAAGTGCTTCCAAGGAATATCCCGAATAAAAAGCCTCCGTGCGCATGGGTTCGGGCATGGTTTGTCCAGGTCGTTTGCCCGCAGGCAAGCCCACCTTGTAATTTTTGATGTTTTCAAAACTGCGCACAAACTCGTTGTACAACAAGGAGGTAGAACTCCCCGCATCGGTACCGTTGGCTGCGATAAAGCTTGCGCGATAACCAGCCCAGCCAGTGACCACCGCGTCGATTTTGGACTTCAAATGTTGAATAACTGCACCCGAATATGCCCGTCGCGGTGCTTCATTAATCAACTGATCCGATGCATGAAACAAAAGATAATCCAGCGCCAAAAAGCCGCGTGTGTCCCGTTCAGCATTGTTAAGCGTCAAATCGTCCGCCAAAATATATGCCGCGATCTGACTGGTGTCCACCGGAAAAGTACCGATTTCTTCTACCAGACTTTTCTGTAAACCTGCTTCACCCGCCGGACCAAAATTATAGGCATTGACGTTTTGCCAGGCTAAAAATGCTTGTTTCCAGGCAATTTGAACCGTTTGCAGGCTTGCGGTGTTTGGATTGATTTCAAAACCCGTCCAGGCAACTTGCAAGGCATTAACCCGGGTTTGCAGCGTGTTGTAAGCCGGAATAATCAGCTGATCCGCATAAATCGTCAGCATGTTGGTCCGGTCAAAGTCGCTGCCGGTCTTTTGTTGCTCCTTGCAGGCACTCATTACTCCAAGGATCAGGAGGGTGCCCATCAAATTTCGAAAAATACGTGTGTGGTGCATAAGCTTGCGTCTTTTTGTTTGAGAGCGCAAACTTATTAAGACTAAATCAAAATAAGGGAATAAAAAACGATGATCTTTATCATTATGACATACGGCTGATAATCATCTAATTTCTAAAAGATGTAAAAACGGTGTTAGGGGTTCTGGCTTGATATCCAGGCTTGATAGGTCATTTCAAATTTGATTTCCTTTGTCCCGTGTGTTCCAACTTCCGTCCAGCCTGCTTTTCTGTAAAATTTTTCTGCACGGGTGTTAAAAGCCGTTCCCAGCCACACGGTGACTTGGGTTTGGGTAAAATACCAGTCCAACATGATCTTGTGTAGCTGTTGTCCGATACCCTTTTTCTCAAATTTTGGATCTAAAAACAATGCCCATATATTATTTTCTTGCAAGTCAACAATGGCAAAACCTACAATTTGCTGGTCAATTTCGCACACCCAGCCTTTTCCTCTTTCGGTAATAAACGCTGCACAATCGTCGTCTGTCACTAAGTTAGGGTTAGACAAAGTGTTTTCGGTGACAGAATTTCTTACGATTTGAATTTGTTTTATGTCGTCAATTGTGGCGGGTCTGATCATCGTAGTTTGTTTTT
>CAIVGO010000078.1 GCA_903905445.1 uncultured Bacteroidota bacterium | reverse complement strand
GTTCGAAACGCTTCCGACGTGGGGGGACGCTTCCGACGTGGGGGGGGGGATTATCCATCATCCAACCCGTCTTCTTCCCCCAGTAGCGACCGTTGTATTTCCCGGTCCCGGTGCATTTTACACCAAACGCAATCTTCTTTTCCGCAGCCCTCCCGAAACGCATGGGCCTGTATTTTCTGGTAAGTATCTTTGATCAATTGCTGCATCCAGGATAACTGTTCACCCGTAATGACCACTTCCGAATGCACAAAATTGCCTTTTTTATCGGGCTCCAACCAGGCAATCACGCTGCTGCCCACTTGCTCCGGGTAAATACGCGCTTCCTCCAACAATATTTTATAAAAAGCCAATTGTCGCCAGTATTCACCACCCAGGACTTCAACTTCATTGGGGGGCGCTACTTTTTTAGCATCCGGCATGCCGGTTTTATAATCCACTACCCGCAAATGATTGTCCTGCCATTCAATTTTATCTAAAACACCGGTAAGTGGCACACCCGCAAGTTCTACCCGGTCTATTCGACGCTCCACCACGGCCCGTTTACGCCAATAAGGCACCTGTTCGAGCCCATAGCGGTTCAAGTGTTGTTTACCTAGGTTGAGGCGCTGCACATAGCCTTGCTGGCTGAAATAGCCGCGCATCCGCTCCATTTGCTGTTCAAAGATATTTTGCAACACCCCTGCGCCCGGAAATTCCTGCTTGGGATCGGCTTTCATGCGCAAAAAATAATGCCGCAACGCTTCATGGATCGCTTGTCCGTAAGCCGCTGCCTCCCGCATGGTTTCAGGAATACGCAATAAATCGGCATAATAAAAAGCAATCGGACAACGCAAATACCGGTTGAGTGCCGTGATACTCAGGGTATAATCCTTCAACAGTTCGTCCAAAACGGCTTCCTCTGGCAAAGCAATCACTGGTTTTATCGGCTCCAGGAGTAAACTGCGCTGTGCATCCACCAAAATACCCGAATCTGCGGCGATGATTTGTTTGGGCAGGCCCGTTTCATCGATAAAACCTACCTGCGAGAGCGCTTTTCCATTCCAATCGGCCAAACTAAAGGACATGGATAAATGCCGCTTCGCGCGGGTCATGGCCACATAAAACAAGCGACGACGCGCTTCCGTGGCATCTTCTTCGCCCGACAAGGTGAGGGTTTCGGGCAACGCAAACCGGTTGCTTCCCTGGCGCGCACTGGGCTCCCAATCCTCTGTGGTACAATTGATTAAGAAAACATGTTCAAACTCAAGTCCTTTTGCAGCATGTGCCGTCAGCAATTGAATACCCGTTCCAGCGCCTACATTTTGTTGCAGTTGGAGGGCAATCTTGTTATCGTCCATACTTTCCAGCAAGCGCAAGAGCCGCTCCAAAGTAAAACGCGGGTTGCGCGCAATTTCATTACCTACAAAATCGAGGAAACTATGCAGCACTTGCAACCACCAAACTTTGTCGGGTTGGTCGAGCGCCCATTGTAACAATCCGCTTTGACGGTATAATTGTTCGATCAAAGCAGGTAATGCCATATTCAGACAATCGGCCACCCACTGGTTCAAGGTGCGCAAAACGGAATAAGCATCCGAAAAAGGCGCATAAAGTGGCGT
>CAIVGO010000077.1 GCA_903905445.1 uncultured Bacteroidota bacterium | reverse complement strand
TTGCAATACGATGGACTCACTTCCGACAAATTCGGCATCAAAAAAACCTTAACGGCACGTACATCGGTTATTCCTTGCAATACCTACCACTTGAAACTGGCGGTTGCCGACCGCTCGGATTTTATCTTTGATTCCGGGGTGTTTGTTTCTGAAATTCAAGGTGGCACCCCCGATTTGAAAGTACAATTTGCTTCCGGCATCAATTACTTTATTGAATCTTGTTCGGGCATCAACGATCAATTGTTGATTTCTTTGAATCAACCGGTTGAAAAGCCCCTTTCGTTCACCGTAACAGTGGGAGGAACGGCAACCCTGGGCGTAGACTATAACATTACAATTCCCAACGTAATCACGTTTTTACCTGGACAAACACAGTTGTTTTTCCCCATCATTCCCCTGAATGACAACCTGGTGGAAGGTACCGAAACGGTGACGATTACCCTGACCAACAACTTCGGTTGCGGTACCGTTGTGTATAAAGTGCTTTCGGTGGACATTAAAGACAATGCAGAAGTAAATGTCGTTGGTGGTGACACCATTATAGTATGTGCAGGAACAACGTATAAACTGCAGGCAGAAGGCGCAGTGAATTATTCCTGGGCACCCCCCACGGCCGTAAGCAACCCGTTCATTGGCAATCCAACCATCACCCCTACCCAGGACCAATGGCTGGTAGTAACCGGCACTATTGAATCCTGCGTGGACATTGATTCTGTTTATATCCGCATCGCAGATCCGGTCATTGATCTGGTTGCGTTGGCAGACACCGCTATATGTGTAGGTACGGGCGTGCCCTTGCAAGCCATCAATAATAACAACGGTGCAGGCATTAGCTGGTCACCCGCAGGCGGCTTGAGCAGTGCAAGTGGTGAATTCGTAACTGCAGCACCTACAACCACCACCACTTATGTGGCTACCTTAACTTTGACGGGATGTAAAGTGACCGATCAAGTGACGATTCTGGTGGATACGTTGTTTTTCCCAACCTTCAACACACTGGATACCACCATTTGCCAAAATTACAGCGTAAGTCTGGCGGAAGTGCTCGAAACAAGTACCGAATACGACTGGGAACCCAGCGCTGGCCTGAGCGATACAACCAGTTCTGGCCCAATTGCGACGCCCGATGTAAGCACCTTGTACACCCTTACGGCTACCAGTGCCAACGGCTATTGCACCCAAACCGGTACGGTAAACATAAAAGTTATTGCAGCCGACGTCAATATTACCGGCGCTGAATACCGCGAAATTTGCCTGGGCGATACCTTAAACCTGACCGCAATTTCTGCACCCGCTGGATCGCAAGTGATTTGGACACCCGCATTTTACGTGAGCCCTGCTACAGGAAACAGTGTAAAAACGTCGCCCGATGAAACGGTGACCCTCGTTGCAACCTATAATATCAACAATTGTGTGGTTTTTGACTCGGTGCGCATTCGGGTCGACTCGCTCCCCTATTCGGCCATTCGCCGCTCGCCCGATAAAACCATCTATTGCCCGGGCGATACCGTTTTCTTACTATCGAATACCTACGAACCAGCCAGTTTCCCGGATATTTCGATCAATTGGCAGCCCGGCGCTGGCCAGTTAACGCCGGTCGAAAAATGGAATATGGTCATCAATGCAACTGTAACCGATACGTTTATCCGTACTACCGATAACCGCGCCTGCTCGGTCATTGATACGGTGATTGTACCCGTGGCCGTTCCGCCTACGTTTACCTTTACCCTCAACCCTCCAAGCATTTGTCCGGGCGAAACCACCCAGATAACCCTGGTGACGGATCCGCCGGATATCGAAATAGAATGGGAAGAAAGCCCAAGCCTTTCTTGCACCGATTGTAAAAACCCAATCGCCAACCCAACCCAAACCACTACGTATCAGGTAAAAGCCAAAGGTTTGCCTTGTCCTGCTGGCGCTTCCGTTACTGTACCGGTGAAATCATCGCCCGTCATTGATTTGATCCCAGAACAAACCATCTGTTTTGGCAAAACCATCGTATTGAACGATGCGCCTGCCCAAGCTGGCGTAACCTACACCTGGACGGCTGATCCCGCAGGACAACCACTCGTGGGTGCACAACCCAGCGCTACACCTGGCGTGACGACCACCTACACGTTGTTGGCAGAAGGTCCAAATTTGTGCCCCATTCAAAAACAGACCATTATTACCGTTGCGCCTCAAACTTTTGTGCAAGCAACGTTTGCACCAGATAATATTTGTCCGGGAGAAACGGTCAACCTTACCGCCGTGGTAACCCCTGCCGGCACCCCGATTTTATGGAGCGGCCCCAACTTGTCTTGTACCGATTGTTTAACTCCAACTGCAACCCCTACAGATACAGCCATTTACGTATTAACCACACCAAACAAC
>CAIVGO010000076.1 GCA_903905445.1 uncultured Bacteroidota bacterium | reverse complement strand
GTTTGACCTGTAAACAACATAGTCAATCGGTCAATGCCAAACCCAATACCGGCAGTAGGCGGCATCGCGTACTCCAGCGAGCGCAGGAAATCATCATCCATCGCCATCGCTTCTTCGTCGCCGCGGGCGGCCAGGGCCAATTGTTCTTCAAAACGTTCGCGCTGATCGATCGGATCATTTAACTCGGTGTAGGCATTGGCGACCTCTTTACCATTGATAAACAATTCAAAACGCTCCACCAAACCAGGTTTGCTGCGGTGTTTTTTGGTCAATGGCGACATTTCAACCGGATAATCGATCAAAAAGGTCGGTTGAATCAGGAATTCTTCGACTTTTTCACCAAAAATTTCATCGATGAGTTTGGCTTTACCCATCGAAGCATCAATTTCTATGTGGTTTTCGCGGCAATAGGTGCGCAATGCGCTTTCGTCGGCTGCTTCTACATCCAAGCCCGTATATTGTTTGATGGCGTCAAACATGGTCAGGCGTGTGTATGGTCCAGCAAATTCGATCACGTTTTCCCCTGCCTGCACCGTAGTACCGCCATTTTCATCCAAAGCACGCGCAACCCGTTCCAACATTTGCTCGGTTACATCCATCATCCAGTTGTAGTCTTTGTAGGCTACATAAAATTCCAGGGCAGTAAATTCCGGATTATGGGTCCGGTCCATGCCTTCATTGCGGAACATTTTACCAAATTCATATACGCCATCAAAACCGCCTACGATCAGGCGTTTGAGGTACAATTCATTGGCAATCCGCAAAAACAGCGGCATATCCAGGGTGTTGTGGTGTGTTTTGAACGGACGTGCCGCGGCGCCACCATGAATTGCCTGCAGGATGGGCGTTTCCACCTCCAATAAACCCAACTCATCTAGGTAATTGCGCATGGTGCGCACCAATTTGCTGCGTTTGATAAAAATTTGACGAACGTCGGGATTGACCGTCAAATCCACATAACGCATGCGGTAACGTTGTTCGGGATCGGTAAAAGCGTCGAAAATATTGCCCTCTGCATCGCGTTTTACGATGGGTAATGGACGCAAACTTTTAGAAAGCAGTTTGAATTCCTGTACATGCACGGAAACTTCTCCGGTTTTGGTGCGGAAAGCAAAACCTTTGATGCCGATATAGTCGCCCAGATCGAGCAATTTCTTGATCACCACATCAAAAAAAGTACCGTCTTCGCCTTGCATCAAATCATCGCGGCGCAGGTACAATTGAATTCGGCCGGTACTGTCTTGCAGGTTCATAAACAAGGCTTTACCCGCCTCGCGACTGGCCATCAACCGGCCTGCCAATGCAACATTATGGTAGTTTAAACGATTTTTAGTACCATCTTCCAGCACTTCTTCCTGGTAATTGGCAATAATATCGGCGGCAAAAGCCGAGACCTCAAACATTTCAGGTGGATAAGGATCAATGCCTAATTCCCGAAGTTTTTGAAGCGATTCGCGGCGAAGTAATTCTTGTTCTGTCATTCCGTAGAATTTCTGTGTTGCTGTTGAGGGCGCAAAAATAGGGCAAATGAAAGGATTTATGGAAATAAAAAAACCCCGTCTGCTTTTCCAGCAGGCGAGGTCAAAAATCTCCCTAGTGTATATGTTTTTAAAAATGCGCGCTTGGAAAAGCGGGTAGCATTTTGTTTTGTTTCTTGCCTGTAAAAATACAAAAACCTTGCCGGTTTGGCTGGTTGTCGGAAAGCCGCGCACAAAAAAAGCCAGCAGCTACACAATTATGTACCATAAAACAAATATTAAATTTTCACATTGTATATTTATAAGAATAATTTAGTTTTATAATGCGCACATTGTATTTACATTTCATCGACAACGCGTTCTGTTTCATTGGAAGCGCCTACAACTTTATGAATAACCCGGTCTAAATCTTTTGCGACGGTATCAAAATATTGAAATAGCTTTTTGTTTTCATCATCCAGTTTATCCCATTCGACCAATTGCATTAGTCCCATAATATTGGAAACAGGGCGGCGTAATTCATGGGAATGCGTCCAGGAGATCTCCTGAAGTTTTTCAAATCGTTTTTGGGCTATTTGAATGTCTTTTGCATTGAAGCTGACCCCAATTGTTTTTCCGGCATCATTGTACACTGGGGCATAAGTAAGTTCAAACCAGCAGCTGTCTTCCTCGAATTGCAGTTTTTTTCGAACTTTAGTCGTTTCTCCTAAAACGGCATTGGCAAAATGGTTTCGGAAGGATTCCAAATCGGCAGGAACAATAAACGGCAGGATACTTTGCTGCTCTTTGGCGTCCTTTCGAAAGTATTTTTTGAGCATGCGTTCGGCCGTTTTATTAATGGATAAGATTTCAAATTTTAAGCCGATGAGGATATTGGCATCCGAAGTGCTGTTCAAGATGGCCAATAGTTTGTTTTTAGTCGCGAGGTTTTGTTCGTTTTCAGATTCGATGATTTGCTTTTGGTCGTACAATTGATCTAATACGGGCTTGTAGATGAATAAGAATTCACCAACCAACACGAACAAAGAAAACAGGGCGAGCATAATTTCCGTGAGGACAAGGAGGCGCAAGGTATGTTCGGCATCCGTTTGAAGGTCGTACACAATTCCTTCCATCCGTTTGAGGAATCGTTCCTGGTTGGCCTGCAATTGAGCCAGGTTGATTGTTTGCCCGTGTAACAAGGAATCGGAACTTAGGCCGGCATATCGAATATTCTGCTCGGCCTGTAACAACTGCAACAGTACTTTTCGATTAGAGCAGGCAGGGATATGCATGCTGGCATCTCCATATAATAAACGATGATGCGCCTGACGCCATTCTAAAATATTGCTGCGCAGTAAAGGCACTTTTGATACATCTTGCTCCGACTCCATGAACAAAACGGTCACTTGCTGACTTAAAGTCCGTTGTCGTCCTGCCAGGTTAATCAAGCGCACATCACTCTCCTTTTGATACAGCATATACTGAATCAGGAGCTGATTAAAAACAATGAGTGCAAAGGCTGTACCGATGGCTACCCAGAATAAATCAGCGTGATGCGGGCGTTTTATTTTTTTAAAAAGGCGGAACATGTAGGAGTAAAATTTCACATAAAAAAAATACATTTTCCATGCCAACTTACCCACATTTGCTACATGCCAATGTTGTTGACTGCGATTAAATTACAAATCGCACCCGAAAGGTAGAACCGACCTCCACTGTACTTTCTACCGAAATTTGTCCTCCCATGGCCTCTATTTGTGTTTTGGTTAAAAAGAGGCCAAAACCACGTGCGTCTGCTACTTTATGAAAGGTTTTGTACATCCCAAAAATCTTACCTTCATGTTTTTCAAGGTCAATCCCCATGCCATTGTCTTGTACCTCCAGGACGACCGAATTGGTTGTTGTAAATGCCCTGATTTGAATATGGCTTGGGCGCAAAGCCGAGCGGTACTTAATTGCATTTCCGATCAAGTTCAACAGAATACTATCCAAGTAAGAAGGTACTATTTGTACTTCTAAGGTTTCTGGAATGTGCACTTCTATTCCAATTTGATGTTTTAGAATACTGTTTTGAAGAATATCCAAGGTCTTTTCAACCTCCGTGCGCAAATTTCGACGGGTTAAAAAAGCTGCAATGGGCAATTCCGAAACACTGATGATCTCGTTGAGGTTGCGAATGGTTTCGTCCAAACGTTTCGTGCTGGTTTCGAGTAATTGCAAATATTGATTGCGTTCCTCCAGTGTATCGGCATCTTTGAGCACTGCAACCAAACCAGCCATATTAGAAGAATGGGAGCGGATATTATGAGATACAATATAGGTAAAACTTTTCAGTTTTGTATTTTGATCATCTGTAATACGCTGTTTTTCTATTAGATCTAATTCATATTGGTGCCGAAGGGTTACATCACGCAAAAAAATGATCATACCCAAAAATACTTCATTGTGGATATTGGGCAAACAATCGATTGACAACCATTGCGCGCCTGTTGGGTGTGTTCGCGCTATTTTTATGGCGTCTGCTGCTACATTATTTCTGATTAATTCAACCAATTCAGGCCATTTGGTTAATACTTGTTCTACTGGGACCCCCAAATTCCGGTTGCTGAGTTGCAGCAAGCGCACCGCAGCCTTATTGGTAGCCACCAATAACCCACTGGCATCACTCACTACAACGCCGTCGGCCATGTTGTTAAACAAAGACTGGTACACCACCGGCATGATGCGGAATAATCCAAACTTGAAGAGACCTAAGTAAATTACAATGCCACTCAAGGCAAAGGAAAAGGGCACCGGGTCGAGGTTGAGCGGAACAGCCTGCGTCAAATACAATACATACGCCAAACAAGAGCATAAAGAGCCTGTTGAGACCACCAGGACTTGACTTAAATAGGCTCTTGGCACGTTAAATACCATCCTGATTAACAGTGCATTGCTCACCAAAACCAATAAGATCGTATAACCTTGATGGACCCAATAAAAAAGGCCTTTTTCAGAGCCTAACACCTCAAAATACCCGTTGTACGCCTTATGAAAACTTAGGTAAAACAGGTGATGTAACGGATTGGTAAAAACCAATAAAAGGTGGAAAATCGGCAAGGCAAAAATGATCCAAACAAATCGCGTTTTGACCCAATTGAAGCGTAAGGTGTATTTTAAAACAAATAATAACAATAAAGGTCCCAGCATGACCGCCCCCATATACTCTAGGGTGACAAAAAAACGCATTAAATAAAGCGGTATGCTGCAAATTTCCAGTGTATAAAACACTGAATACCCAAAACAGGCAAACATGAGGTAGGAGAAATATTGCTCGCCTTGCTTGTTGCCCTTGCCTGTTGCCATAAGCCCGAGTGCCAGGGTGATGACCCCAGCCAGGATTACAGGAATAGAAAAGAAATTAAAATAAAGCGCGGTATTCATGCCACTTGCCGGAATTATCGGTTTTGAGGATATCAGCATCTGAAGTTACCAACCCCTGATCCTGAGATCCTCAAAATCCATGTATACCGATAAGCAAACAATCAGCCAAAAAACGGGCTTACCGCAATTGTTTCATAAAAAGCGCCTAAAAGGCAACATTTAATGTAAAATAATTAATTTTTGATCGCACGCTTGATCGCCTTCCTGCCAATGGAGCCAATAAGTCCCTGCTGCTAAGTCCGGCAATGCCCAGTCAAAACGTTCAGAACCTGCTGGTACCACGGCTGTTCGCACCATGCGCCCCAAACCATCATACAAACATACCGTTCCTTCACTTTCGCGTTGCGTTCCAAATTGTAATTGAATACGATCTATGGCAGGATTGGGCACCATTTGGAATGCCTGGGCTGTGACACTGTCTTCCAAGGGTTCAACATCGCGAAAGATGACCTTGCGCACCACCTTGGTACGGGTGGTGTTGGTCAGCACCGGAGTATTAAAATCGAAGTAAATTGCTGCCATATTGTGCAAAACTTCGCCGATGAATACATTCGGTTTGGCCTTGATGCTGAACAAGATATACCCATGCGAGGCGGCCTCGTTTCGGTTGCTGTCGGGCAGTAAAATAGGGTCAAATTTCCAGATGAAAATCCCTGGATCCTGCACCTGTAAGCGATAAGGATGACTGGCGCTGATCATTTTAAAGGTGCTCCAATCGAGTCGGTCGGACAAGGTATCCACGACCACTACCGTAAAAGCGGTATCGTTGCCGGTATTTTGAAAACGAATGCGGTATTGCAGGGATTTATCGGCAACTGGCATCACCTCGTAAGGCGCCGCTGCCGTTATGGCGGTTTTGTCGTTGGGGTCGTAACTATTGGTAATCGTTACAATCGATTTTGCCGCATTATTTTGGTTGTTGGCATCCGTATAAGGCGCATCCAGAATGGCCTCGACCAAAACCAAGGACCCGGTTAAATTTGGATCCGGCGGTACATTAAAGGTAATCTTGAATGTAATACTTGTCTGTGGTGCTAAATCCGGCACTGAAAACTGTAATTTTCCCGCTTGAATGGTTACAGGTGTGTTGTTGGCCGATTCATACAACAGGATATTGTCGGGAAATGTGATGCTCAAAACAGTGCTCGTTGTAGGTACAAAACCCACATTTTTGACCGTGACATTATAGAAAACGGGTCTTCCCGGGCGAATCGCGGAACCGACCAGGGCTACCTCCAGATCCGGGATTACGCTGGCAGTAATCCCCGCCCTAAAAGTACGGATCGAATCGGCCTCAATCGCAACAGTGCCAGGATCCACACAAATATTGGTGGCTACAAAGGATGGTAGCGCAACCTCCAAGGTATAATTTCCCGCCGGCAAAGTGCGATACACCGAACCATCAGGATTGGAAACAGCAATATGATTTCCCGGTTGAAATACCAAAACTTGTCCAAAAAGTGGCGT
>CAIVGO010000075.1 GCA_903905445.1 uncultured Bacteroidota bacterium | reverse complement strand
TTGCGCCGGACCCAACAAATGTTCTGGTTCAGTCCAATTGTTACCACCAATGCCTTTGCTGCGGTACACATCCAATCCACCCATGGTTTGGCGGCCATCGGTACTAAAATACAAATACCCGGTTCCATTATGGTAAAAAGGTGTTACATCGTCTTCCGGCGTATTCAAGGCTTTCAAGTTGATGGCAGGCGTCAAACTATCACCCAATATTCTGCTATACCAAAGATCCTTTTTACCAACCCCATTCGGCCGATCGCTCATAAAATACAGGATTTCTTCTTGCCCGGCACCGCGTCCAACAGCAGGTTCGGTAGTCGTATAATCGGGTATGTTTACATTCGCAGATAATTTTTCTGCGACGCCCCATTGTTTAGTCGCTTCATTAAGTTTTTTCCGATATACATCGCAACGTATGTCAAAGGTGTTGACATACTTGCATTTACAGAAGTACATCCGGTCTTCCTTTTCATTGAAGGTAACAAAAGCGGTGTGTACATCTGGTTCATTTATTTCACTCTCTACCAAGGCATGCTCGTCTGCGCAAAAATCCGTTTTGAGCAATTTGGTCAAATGCCGTTTCGGGTAATGCCGGTCCTTTTCATTTAAAAAGCGCTTGGAGGAGAAATACAAGGTGTCACCTTTCAAAATGGGTGCATATTCCGAATACATGGAATTGACATGCTTCATATCGATCGCCACATAGGCAGAATCATAAATGGGCGGCGTATCAATCAACATGAGGGCGGATTGCAGTAAAATATTAGGGTTTACCACATTTCCAATCGCCCAATCGCAATTTTCTATAAACGTTTGGACAGAATCGATCTTTCCTGCGCTCACCGTTTTTTCGGTTGCGAGATATGCTTGATAACTGTTTTTAGCATCGGCATAATGCCCCAATCGGTACTGGACATTGGCCAGTAACAAGCGCGGATTTTCTTTTTTGGGCAAACTTAAATTGGCGTCTAACAGGTGCTGATATACTTTTGCGGCCTGTTGAAACAAAGAGTTTTCAGTTGCGGCCTCCGCATATCCATACCATGCCGCCACATTCATGCTGTCTGACTTAATCACCAACCCATAACGGTGCATGGCATTGTAATAATCACCGTTTTTCATCGCTTTGTCCGCGCCCTCTTGCAAAGACTTTACGGAGTTTGCGCGGTTCGGATCGCGGGAAATTTGTTCAGAAAATCCGCCTTGGCCCCAAATGGTATTTGCAAGCAGCAAACAAAGGGAAAGTAAAAGTATCGACTTTGATTTTGACATAAGATTCGAATCAGGTACGTTTGATGAGCATCTGGGACTTAGGAAAAAGGCAAGCAAGGATTAAAAATCGGAAAACTAGATAATTGGGCAAGACTTGAACTTGGGCAATTGTTTTACGGTATAGAACCGGTAAATAATGGCCAATTCTGGTCCGCCTCGACCACCCGTAATTACCCTACTAGCAGGTGGTTCGGTATTCAACAAACTACTTTTGGGTAACCAGTTCACGTCATACGTCAACCCTACGGTA
>CAIVGO010000074.1 GCA_903905445.1 uncultured Bacteroidota bacterium | reverse complement strand
TCACTTTATGCGATTGTTATAACCCTTTCAATCATCGCAGCCTTGTTTTATTGCCAACAAATTTTGAAGATAGACAGCCAAAGTGAAAATAATGTGGCTTTTGTAACCTTGGCTTTTGCGCAACTTTTTCACGTGTTCAACATGTCGTCCGTCGGTTCAAAATGGATCATCAATGATGTAACCAAAAACAAGTTTGTGTGGTTTGCGATGTTGATTTGCACGGGTACTATGATCCTGGTTTATGCAATACCGCAAATGCGGTTGGTCTTAGGTTTAACAAATTTATCGGTGCAAGTATGGGTAGTGTGTATTGTGTCGAGCTTATTGCCGCTGCTGATTATACAGATTTATAAACGGATTTTTGAACGGTGAACATGATTTTTCGCGCTTGGTAGTCTTCAACCGGAAAAGAACACGGAATGGTCCCTGAAAATCCCGGGATTGGCATTTCAGATTTACAAGGAGGAAGTAGTATGTTTGCTTTTGAACAACAGACGAACATATAAAGTGGTTATGAAAATAGATGGCTTCTAATCCATTGAAAATCATTTTTTTATCCATCCATCCTTCAAATCCATTTAAATCTGGGTATAACCATGGCAAAGACAGAAGAAAAACAAGGCATTAAATACATCATAAAAAAATATGCCTTAGAGGTGCTTACCATTTTTATCGGTATTTCAATGTCCTTTCTATTTGATGAATGGCGCGAAAATCGAAAAGACGATGAAACCGCCAGAAAAAACCTGATCTTTTTAAGAAGCAACCTGGTACAAGATACCTTTGTCTTAACCGGTATGATCGAGATCGGGAAAGCATCCGTACACAGTATCAACAAGTTAATTTATTTTAAACAGGATTCAGAAATCTCCGATAGCCTTAATACGCATATTGATAAAGCCGCCAGTTATTTAGATTTCAAGCCCAATCAAATGGCTTATGAAGAAATTAAACAAACCGCAAATACCAGTTTAATAAAAAACGACACTTTGAAAAGGTCCTTTTTATCCTATTATACCTTTGTAACGCCTTATTGTAATGAATGGACTACGGTAGATAAAATGCAAACCATGACCCAGTTAATCCCGGAAATGAGTATTTATTTTCCGGTGGTACCCGATAAGTCCAATATTGTTTCGGTACAAGAAAAACTCAAATCCTTAAAAATAAAGAAAATCAGGAATTTAATGATCATGAATGCGACCTACAAACAAGAGGTTATAAACACCTTTATGTTTACCAAAGAGGCTGCTAAAAAGTTGTTGAAAAGAATTGATGATGCATTGAAGTAGTGTGAACTGGCCAGTCTACTCTCGGCGGATTACGGATTACCACAACAAGTCTATTTATGGACATTTGGAGCGCGCATGCATGAACGTGTTCAGATATTGCTAATGCAGCACGGTCACCGTTCCACGAATTATCTCTTTTTCGCCATCGGGGTAAAGCAATTCCAGCGCATACGTGTACACATCGGATTGGGCCGTTTTACCCCTGATCATTCCATCCCAGCCGGTATTTTCAGCATCAACATCATTGGCGGCATATACCATACTCCCCCATCGATCACACACCTTCAGCCAGTGGATTCGGGTGCCGGGGATGCGGGAATAAATCTGAAACCGATTGTTGGGCGCCTCACCATCCGGCATGAAAACATTCGGGATATAAACTGGCCGGTTTGCCGACACCTCTATCTGCACCGAATCGGAAAACACACAGCCATTTCCATCCGTAATGGTAGCGATCGCCCATGTATTCCGGGAGGCCCAAAAACAAACCGAATCACAATCGCTGTTTGAACAAGGCAAATTATTGGACCATTCAATGGCCGTGAACCCCAAATTACCCGGCACTTCCAAACAGATCTGTTCTCCCAAATAAACCGACCTGTTTTCACCTAAAAAATCCGGTTCATCCAATGGATCGTAAAAAGTCATGACCACATAAACAATAGAATCACAACCATTTACAGCAGCATTTGGCAAAACTTCAATACCCTGAGGGCGATTGGCGTTATAAACCGTTCCGTTCAAATTTACGGATGCCGAAGGGCAAAGGGTTTGCGAAAAAGTATCAACAGCCGTGGGCAGAACCGTTAAATCGACCAGAATTATACTGTCACATCCATTCGCGCTTCCGCCTGCTATGGTTTCCATCCCTACATAATAATACTGGTCGTATGCCTGCTGATTGACCCACACCGTATCGTTGCTGCAAATGGTTTGTTGCAAAAGAAACTGGGCCGGCGACAAAAAATGCAGATCGACCACAATCAGACTATCACACCCACCAACGGCCCCGCCTGGCAACAATTCTGTTCCCGATGGGTGACTGGCATCGTAAATATGCCCATTGACGACCAAGGCCTCATTGCTGCAAAAACTGGATTGGATGATCTGCGTGACGGGCGGCGAAAGGGAAAGGTTTACAATGACCACACTGTCGGTTCCATCCCAACTGGCGCCGGGTAAAACCATCGTGCCCATGAGATTTTGCGCATCAAAAAGATTACCCGCAATAAAAAATGATTGTCCGGGGCAAATGACATTGTTGAAAAAAGCGGTGTCGCGGGGCGCATTTTCCGCACCCGCTTTTGCCGCTACCGGCAAAAGGAGTGCGGAAAAAACGAGCGCCCATACAAATTGGCATGTTCGCATCTGGTGGATTGATTAGTTTTTATCAACAGCCTTTTCCAAGGCGGTTTCTAAACGTTGTAACCGGGATTCGAGATCGGCGTTTTTTTGTTGGATGGCCTCTAGTTCGGTGCGAACAGCGGCATTCTCTTTTTGCAATGCCTGTATTTGCACCTGTTGTTCTTGTATCGCTTTCACCGTAATGACGCTCATTAATCCATAATTGACCATGTAGACGTCCTGGTTGCGATCGGGTGCCATTTCGTGCGATACTACTTCAGGGAATACATCATTCAATTCCTGGGCAATAAAGCCGATGGTGCGTTTACCGGTTCTAGCGTTGTCAACGTGTACATAATCGGTGGGGTTCAGCAGCATGAGCCCCTGCAAGGCAGAGCGGAATGGTTTGATATCTGATTTTAAGCGGCGGTCGCTGGTGGTGTACACACCGCTGGCTGCATTAAAGGCTCCCCTGAAGTTGTTATTAAAAAATAAATTCAGGTTACCTCCAGAGGAAGCAGTTACGATTTCCCAATCATCGCCAGCATTGTTTTCAAGGTCGAGGCCAAATTCTGAATGCTTGATTTTCATTTGAAAAGAACCGATGGTGGTGGTATTCACCCCAACTGCGCCATTGCCCTGGATCGTGAATGGGAACGGGCTGCTGGTACCGCTGCCATGCGCATAAACGAAATTGAACGTTGAATTGGCCGCAATGGTCGGGTCGAAAGACGCCGAAGTGATCCATTTGCTGTTGTTACCTTGTTGCGAAAATTCAATACTCGAATTGCCGCCTGCTGCTACATTGGAATTGTGCAGTTTCAGCATTTTGGCAAAAGAGAGCACACCGGGTGCCGGGCCGTGGTTGATCTGCATTTTCACATCTGTTGCCACGATCGGCAAACCTATCCCCACTCTTCCAACCCCAGTTTCAAGGGCCAAACCACTCGTTGAATTTAAAAAAGCAGCTGGGCCTGTTTCGGCAGATGCGAGTAAACCCGAACCAGCACCGAAATTGATCCCTACCAGTGCATTTCCTGTGCTGTTCAGCCGGGCAGCAATAGCAGCAGGCTTATTGGTGGCATTGCTGCCTACGGTCAGGAGTGTAAGTGGGTCGGGTGTAGCACCCATGGCAATACTTCCGTTTTGATCGATGATCATTCTATCCTGACTGAAAGTGCTGCCATTGGATGTAGTGGCGAAATTAAAGCGGGTGCCATTGTTAAGGGGGGTCCAGTTTTCGGTGGCGGTTGCATAAAATGATGCACCGCTTTTGAACGATGCACCCGTATATCCTTGAAAACTGATCGCTGCTAGCGGTTGGCTGATGGTTTTGGCAGTCGGTGCGGCTTTCGTGCCATTCGCACTACCAAATCCAATAATACCACCGCCGCCAGAACCGAAATAATTCACCTCCAAGTCATTTACGCCACCGGTGCTGCTTACCGTAAGGGGGGATTGGGGATTCGCAGTACCAATGCCTACATTACCTGCATCGGTGATCATCGCGGGGCCACTTTGGGAAGAAAAGAATCCGGCAGCACCGCTATTAGATTCAAAATAACCGCCATAATTAGCAGTGGAACCGCCATAAACCCCGATTCCTGTATTACAAATACCGGAAATCGCAGTA
Organism: uncultured Bacteroidota bacterium; assembly: GCA_903905445.1. GTDB lineage: Bacteria > Bacteroidota > Bacteroidia > Chitinophagales > Saprospiraceae > M3007. The sequence goes on along the minus strand of CAIVGO010000074.1, from coordinate 8,401 downwards.
GCTGCCGAAGTATTTTGAATCCGGAAAACATCGCCCATACCAGCCCCGATATTCACCGTTTGGCTATAAGGCAAGGTGAATCCACCGCCGCCGCTTACGTCGTTCGCGGGCTCCCATTGGTTACTGGAAGCATTCCATTTGATAACCTGCTGATCGGCAGGAGCAGCAGCAGACACATTACGACCCTTTATTTTATTAACCGAAAGTGTTGAAAATATACCACTTACATCGCCATTGGCAGTACTGCTGGTGACAATATCATCGGCTCCATCCGTATCACCTGTATTGGAAATAACACTGCCTCCAACAATGCTAATACCCGTACCTGCCGAATAAGTACCTGCCGGGCCAGTAGCGCCAGTAGGACCTGCGGGTCCCGTTAAGCCAATTGGGCCTTGCGGACCTGTTGCACCTGCAGGACCTGTTAAGCCAACTGGGCCTTGCGCGCCCGTTGTGCCTGCAGGACCAGTCAAGCCGACCGGACCTTGTGCGCCCGTTGCGCCTGCAGGACCCGTTAAGCCAATCGGACCTTGCGGACCCGGTGCTCCTGCAGCACCCGTTAAGCCAACTGGACCTTGTGTGCCCGTTGCACCCGTTAAACCAACTGGACCTTGTGCGCCAGTTGCACCTGTTAAGCCGATTGGACCTTGCGCGCCCGTTGCTCCTGCAGGACCTGTCAAGCCAGTCGGACCTTGCGCACCCGGTGCACCTGCAGCACCTGTTAAGCCAGTTGGGCCTTGTGGACCTGTTGCACCTGCAGGACCTGTCAAGCCGATCGGGCCTTGCGCGCCCGTTGCACCTGCGGCACCTGTTAAGCCAATCGGGCCTTGCGGACCCGTTGCACCTGCGGCACCCGTTAAGCCAACCGGACCTTGTGGACCCGTTGCACCTGTTGCACCTGTTAAGCCAATCGGACCTTGCGGGCCAACTGCGCCGCCGCCATTACCCGAGAACAAGGCATAAGGCACACTCATCAATTGCGTGGTGCCCAGTTCGGTGGCCACCGCGCCATTGAGCACAAATACTTTCAGGTATTTGGAGCCACTGGCCCAGTTGATCGTATTAAATGTGCCGGTGCTGGGCGTACCCTGTCCCACCAACAGGTTAATCAGGCCAAAGTCGTTGGTATTGACGGTATGGCTTTCTGCGTATTCCACGGGACCAGCTGGGTCGCCGTTGCGCAAAGAAAAAAGCAGGGAAACCGTTTGGTTGGTCACGGGCGCATTCGCAGCGTCTCGCACAATGCATTGGTAATTAAATCCTTGCGGTGCCTGCCCAAAGAGCGGTTTCAAACAGAAAAGCAGCGCCAGCACCATGATGGAAAAGCGTAAATTTTTCATAGCAGTTGAATTATAAGGAGGTTTTTACAAATCGGATGATGGTTATTTGCCCTGTAACAGGGTCTTTGATTTCAAGAAAATAGAGCCCGGCAGTGTAATTACTGCAATCAATCGCCGAAAACGGAGGCACTGCCTGCCAATCGGCCACCAATGACCCGGTGATACTCCACACCCGGGTATCCAGCGTGCCACCTCCCGGATGTTCATACTGGACATGCAGCATGGATGAAGTAGGATTGGGATAAACCGCTAATTGCCAGTCGGCCATCACATCCTTTGTATTGACCATTGGAAGTGCACATTCGGGCTGGTGAAAGCCCTGGGTAACAACCATCAAGCCATCGGTCGTGGCGAGTGTGGCTGTCATGACTTCGCCAAGCGTCGCATCGTACTGTCTGCCAAGTTTTTCGACACTGAAGCCGCTGCTGCCGATCACCTGCATACAGATATTGTCCACGATTTGTTGGGACCACATATGATTCAGGCACAGGAATGCCGCAACGGTAAGGAAGCATTTTTTCGCGTTCATAATTTTACAATTGAAAAGGGTTACCAGCTATGCACATTTTCGCCCGAAATGCCGCTGAAAAGGTTGTTGCCCTGTGTCACAGAAGCAAGGGTATTGGTACGGATACAAATGCCGTGGTTGGAACTGTTCCCTACGGTACAATGCTGAATGGTTACATTCACATTGCCCAGGGTTTTGGTGATATAGAGATTGCCGGTATGGGGGCTAGAACCGGTTTTTCCGCCGTCACTGATGTTACAATAGGTAAGATTAGCGAGTCCGGCATTTACTTTAATGCCTTTCCAATAACCGGCCGTCGTATTGGCTCCTTTGAAAAGGATTGGTTTCACGGGTGTTCCAATGGCAAAGAGTTTTCCCGAAGTGGAATTGTTTTGATATAGAATCAATTCAGCATCGGCACCAAAGAGCAAGGTTGCGCCCGCCTCTATCGTCACTTCATTTTCAATTTCCGTTTCTCCGCTGAACAGAAAAGCCACAGGCAAGGCAGGCCACAATCCGGATTTACGCACCTGATCGCCTTTTACTTTTACCTGATCATGCGTATTCCCGGTCAGTACGTTCGCGGAACCTGCCAATTGGCCCAGCGAATTGGCCGTAACGGACGCCACATAATCGCAATTGGTGATGGTATTGTTGCTGAACGCACTCAGCGTACTTTCATCGTGTACATCGAGGCCCACCGAACCGCTGTTTAGTATGCGGCTGTTGGTCATAGACAATCCGGCATCGCCCAGCGTGTTACCGACCACCACAGCACCTACACCAGTGCCCGTACCGGCTCCGGCATCCTGTATGGTACAGTAATTCAATTGATTGTCCGTTTTTCCATAAAGAACAATTCCTTTCCAATATCCTTTGGAATTGTCTTTGCCCCTGAACACAATTAGGTCAGCGGCCGTACCATTGGCATGCAAGGCGGTGGCGTTCATTTCCAGACTGCCATTGTTTTCAAATACGATTTCGGTGCCCGGTTCGATGGTAAGCGTGGCGTTCAACTGGAACAGAATACGGCCCGTAATGATATAATCGACACCGCTTTTGTTGTGGTTGGTCCACGTTTGTGGGTTTCCCGAATAGACTTTATTGCCAATGGCAATGGCACCATCGTCGGGCGCTTCGATGGGATCGGGTTTACAGGCCCAATGGGAGCCCAAAACAGCGAGGGTAAAAAGCAGGAGGATACTTTTTGTTAAATGCATGGCTAATCAATTTTTAGGTTCAATCAAAAGGGATTAATGCCTTTCTATACCTAAGTGTAGCCATTCAAAAAAACATAAGTGGTCAGGAGGTTTTTTTATTTATTTCAGGACCGCCCTACCAAAATGTTAGAAACTTTGGAGGGGAATCGCCCATAAAATCGATCGTAAATCGTATTATCCATTGACCAGCACAAAACTTCCCCAGTAAAATGGTTGCGGATATTTGGCTTTGAGCGTCTGTTGCGCTTTACGGAAGGCGGCTGTTTTCGACATGCCCGAAGTCCAGTTGTCGTAAAAATGCGTCATAAACAGTTCGGTCGCTTTATCTTCCACTTCCCACAGTGACATGATGAGCGATTTTGCTCCTGCAATACGAAAAGCGCGTTGCAGTCCATAAACACCTTCGCCATTTTGAATTTTACCCAGTCCTGTATTACAGGCCGAAAGCACCACGAGTTCGGTTCTATCCAAGGGCAGAACAGCGGCTTCGAAAGCGGTCAGGATGCCGTCATTGCGATCGGAGGGGTGACCATTCAGGGTGTTTTCTGCGCCGGTGAAAAACAACATCGAGCGCAAGGCAGGATTCTGCGCCGCCGCCGGACTGGCAAAACCAGGCGTATCCGTCTTTTTTTCTGCATTCAAAAAATAACCATGCGTGGCAATATGCAGCACCTTGGGATTTTTACATTTTTTAAGGGTGTCTTCGGTCGCTTGTGCACCCGTAAAAACAACCGGTTGCCATTTTTGGGCCGATAGTTTTTGGGCAATCTGCTCCACTTCGCGCTTACTCCCTGGCAACGGCGTGAGTTTAAAATAACCACCCGATTCTTCCACCACATCGCGGTAATTCTGATCAACCGCATCGCCAGGTCCGGATATCGCAGCATTGCCGAAAGCCGGATTGCCAAATAAGGCCGCAACACCTGGCTCCATACCTGCATTTTCCGGACTGCGTTCGAGGATATGGCGCAGGTTGGTGACCTGGACAAGCGCCAGATTATCCACCAGGTAAGATCCGTCGGGTTTGCGCAACGTACTCAGGTTAATTTTATGAAATATACCGTCGGGTGAAAAATAAAGGGTGGAAACACCGTTGAGATGCGCGGCAACGGGCGCCCACATTTTTTCATAAACAGCCGCTGAAACATCTTTTTTACGGGAAATTTCACTTTGGTACTGACCGGCGGCGAAGGATTCTAACTCATTGCCGTTTTCCAGAAAAACGAGTTCGGGACGGGTGGCGCCGGGTTTGATGATGGAAATGGCGTAAATGGCCGTGTCGTGAAAAGAGCCGTTTTGAAATAACTGAAAACGCATGATATCGAGGGCCGCTTCTCCTGGTTGCAGGGCATTTCGGATGGTGGTCCAATTTGCAGCCGTATCTTGCCGCACAATCGGTACCCCTTTCCGAACTAATTTTTCTTCCAGGGCTTCGGTAGTTGCTTCCATTTCCTTGAGATCCAGGCCTCTTCGGGTCGCTTCTTCGGGGGGAAACTGCAAAGCGTTGCTGAGTTCATCCCGTGATTCCAGCCATTGATTGTATTCTTGAACGATCTGTGTATCACTGGAATTTTGCACAAAAGCCATCGTTTTACGGGTGGTATTTTCAAGAATGTTTTTGACAAACAGCTGAAGATTTATGATATCTTCTGATACATCCATATTCGTATTGCGCAGGGCAAAACTCCCCAGGTGGGCAAATGCAAGTAATTCAGTTTCAAATGTTTGAAAACGTTCCCGGTCGGTAAGGGTTTGAAGGGCATCCAGGAATAGGTCATTCTCCATTTTAAGGTACTCCCTGTAAGCAGCAATAGCCAGCTCAGGTTTACCCCAGTCATCGTAAAGTTCGAATTTATTCCCCAGGATATGTCCCAGCCAGCCCACCGTATTTTCCGTTTGGTAGGCGACTTCAATGGCCTGATCAAAGTACGCCACCGCCGCTTGATAACGTTTTTCGTTGTACAAATAAAGACCTTTGCTATGTAGATAAATTACAGATTTATCACAAGAAAAATCTTTGGAAGTCAGGGCATTCTTTTCTACTTTTTCCAAAAGCGCGGCGGCGGCAGGCTGCTGTTTTCTATTGCATAGCGTTTGGGCCCACCATCCGGTAACGATGAGTGTTTGATCGGCATCCGGCCCATAAATTTTTTCATTGATAGCGATCGATTGCTGAAAACAGGAATCTGCCTGCGCGTACATTTTTACCTCATTATAAAGCAATGCCAGTTCTCTGAAAATCAGCGCATTAATGGGGTCATCCGGATAATTGGCCTGGCAAATTCGGCGTGCTTCTTCCAGGTTCTTTATGCCTTCCCCAAAAATTTTCAACTCTCGTTGTATGATGCCGAGCACCGAAAAAATTTCGGCTATTTCCATTTGGCTCATATCGCTTTTGCCGCTCCTTGCAATTTCCACTAACTGCTGCGAAATTGTCTCCGCCTCTTCCATCTTCCCCAAAAACTTATACAACTGGGCTAAAAGGTTCAGCGTCTCCAGATAGGAAGTACTGGCTTCACCATATTGCTCTTTTTTTAAAACCAGGCATTTTTTTAAGTAGAACTCCGCTTTTTTGATCTGCAAATCCTGGAAGTAGAACATCCCGGTCAAATGCAGGCACTTTAAATAATCAGGATTTAATGCATCCTTCTTTCGCTCATAGGCGCTTAAGCAATCCAAAAATGCCTGTTCTGCCATTTGCTTTTCTCCTATTTGTACCGCAACGATGCCCAATTGCATCAGGGTTTCCAAAGTATATGGATCATCCTTGCCTAAAAGTTTTTGGGTAATCGCATAAGCATTTTGCAACTGAACGAAAGCCGGTTGCAACTGGTTTGTAGCCCGGCTTACAGCACTCCATTGCCGCCATATTTTGGCAGTGGCAAGGTTATCTTCAAAATGATTTTTTTGAATAATTTCGGTCGACCGTTGCAATAAAGAATCTGCTTTTCCAAACTGCTTCTGGCGATAAGCACAAGTACCCATTTTACTCAAACCAAGCGCCCGCTCAAAACTCTCGTCGCCATTTTCAGCCTGGGCAGCCTGCTCCCACTGTTGAGCCAGTATGAAGGCCTGATCGTACTGCTTGGCAGCAATCAGCGTATCAAACTGGCCAGAATAACGATCTGAAAGGGACTGTCCAGAAATGGTTTGGCCACAACAACAGCCGATAACCAGCAAAGAAATGAATATGCGCATTTTTGTACGTTTTATACCCAGATTTAAATGGATTTCAAGGATGGATGGATAAAAAAATGATTTTCAATAGATTAGAAGCCAGCTGTTTTTATAACCACTTTGCGTCGGCTATAAAAATGAGTGCTCCAAAAAAGCGGCGATCACTTTTCTGTCCCGGCAATCGCAAAGATCTTCGAACTATTTGATTCGTGTAGGTAACCTGAAAAACATTAATAGGAAACGTTCATTTTTTATTTTCATTTGTACCATATCTCCGCATTATCAAGTCTTCATGATTGCAACGCCTGGCCGCTTAGGCAGGGACGTGCTGGATCAAAAAGGAACAGGCACGCTGAACAATCGGCCGGTTTTTTGGATTTATAAGCAGTGGGTAGTATATTTGCTTACGGATTGCCGCAACGAACCGGTGTTAGGGGTTTTTAGTTATGTGTTTGATTTATTGGAGATTGTACTGCGTACGTGTAGGGGATATACGCTGTGGCGTTGAAGTAGTACGGTTTGTTCTCACTAATGTCATTAAAAAACAAAAAATATTATGAGACTTCAATTTGCATGCATGCTCGTTCTTGGGCTCACCCTAAAGATACAAGCCCAAACGATTATAACAAATTTTCAAGAAAACCAAACCATTTACTGGTGTAGTGTATCCGTTGATGGACCTTGCCCGGGTTTCTTTGGTCAGGAATTCTCCTTCGAAAAAAGCATAAAATTAAAATCAATATCTGTATTTATTTTTGATCACCCTAAACATGACGAGACTAATGCAAGTGTAAATTTTTCAATTTGGAATTTTAATGATAAACCAACAACCGAAATATTCCGAAGTGAAGCCATAAATATTGCAAAAGAGGAAGTAAATGGCTGGAAAACTTTTGTCTTTAAAGATTCAATAAATATAAACGCGGGGAGCTATTTAATCGGAATAGGGCAATCTCAAATTCAAGGCTTTGTTGCCTTTGGAAGCGGCTATGCAAAGCAGGATTATAAAAGTAAAAACTGGGGTATGATGCCTATTGAAGGTTTCACAGACGGGACTGAATGGTTTGACTTGATAGAAATTGCAAAGAAAATGGGGATTTCAGAAGACGACCTAAAGAATTCAGAAAGTGGCGCTGTTATGATGAAAATAGCGTATGATTGAATATAAATGTAGTGATAACGCTGCATGGCTGCCAACTGCCCGCTAGAATGGGCGGTATGGCAGTCATGCTCACGTTGGTGGTTATACGAAATGAGATACCAAACGCCGCACAACTATGAAACATGCGCTTTATGCCCTCTTTTTCCTGTTGCTTTGTCTAGCCCCAAAAGCACTACAGGCACAAAACGTCCTGTATTCCACTTTTTCCGACGATGACATCTATTCGATCAACTTAGCGACCTGCGAGATGACCCTCGTGGCCACCCCCAACATATCGGAGGTGACCATGGATATTTGGCAAATGCAAAATGGGCTCATCTATATTATGTCCTCCGGCTCAGGCACCAACTTGTGGGTACACGATCCATCCACTGGATCAACCACCCTGCTGATTTCGGCCATTCCCGGTTTTCCATTCTCGATGTATGGCCTGACCGATTCCACCCTGCTGATTCATACGGCTAATGGTTTGTACAGTTATAACATCAATCAAAACATCAATACGTTCCTGGGACCGTTGACGCCCTTGTACAATGGGGAGATTTTTGAGTACAATGGGCAACTGTATGCGCAAAACATTGGTTATATGTACGAATTAGAGATTAATCCGCCGCAAATCACGCAGGTGGGTCCGCTCATACCAGCAAGTTATCCAATCATTGAAGTTTGCGGAACCCTTTTTTCGTTTGGCGACACCGGTGCGAGTGAATTCAACTTTTCAAATTACACGGACAACAACCTGTGTTTTGTGCCGCTTAGCGGTTTGGGCAATATCAATGTTGCCCCGGATCCGTTCAACAACAGCGGTCCACGCTGCAATTGCACGACAGAATCCGGTAATTTCACCGGCCCAAACGGCATCTATAATTATAACACCTTTACGGCCTGTGGCACCAACCCCATCACCCTGAATTTCGACAATACGCAAGTGTTGGACGGCGACGACAACCTGGTTTTTGTGCTGGCTACGGTGAATAACGCGACCAATGTGGTG
>CAIVGO010000073.1 GCA_903905445.1 uncultured Bacteroidota bacterium | reverse complement strand
GTAACCAACCAGCCTGAAAGCAATTTGAGGGTCAATGAATCCTTCCAATTTGCCGAACGGGTGATCATGTTGAGTTGGACAAATACATTTGGCAACAATATTCTAAAATCTGCCCGCCAACGCCAAACCGCCGCTGCGGAAGAAGCAAGGCGCATCAAGGGATAATCCCCTATTTGTGTCGGAACCAACAATCGCGACGCGCAGTCTCATAGTTTTTAAAAACGGTGTTTACCGGCGCTCCGTGCCACATGGATGCAGGATACTTTGTTCGAACCAAGTAATTAAATGCACCCATGTCGCCGGTGTACGCCGTTTTATTATCCACATTATAGGTCGTGTGCAAGGTGCAAAGCGCTGCCAAAAACGACTGCATCACGGCAATATTTCCCCCAAAAACGCCACAATTTAACAAGGTCGCATCCTTAAAATCTGCTTCAAAGGCACCATAATCGGCTATTTTCGAACGCAAATGGGCGCCATGGTCCAGCATCCAGGCATCTCCCAGCAGTTTAGGCTCATCGCCGCAAAATAAAGTGCCTGGTTTTTCCAAAAACAAAGGCGCTACAAACGGATTTTGGCAAACGACCACGTCCCCCACATCGGTAACAAATACGTTTTGAACCAAAGCGGCATGTTGCGCCAAAAAATCACGGTACACCAAATACCGAAATACATTGGGATTGAGCGGCGGGTGGTAGGCTACTTCAAGAAATTGTACATGCCGCGATTGGTGGCGTGCACACGTTTCGGTAGAAAAATTATTGTGAAATAACACGCCTTGTAAACCAAGCACCTCTATCGAATCAACCCAATCTTGAACCAGCGAAAAATCATCGTCTGGCAAGGTTGTACTGCGGTTTACGTCATAAATACCCGTGAAATGGCAGGCCATAATCAGGTTTGGCCCGGGCTGAAATGGATCCATCGCCGTCAGATTTAAGAGAGTGCAGGATCAAATGCCGTTTTCAAACGGGTGCAAATGCTGGTTGGACTGTTGCGGTAATATATATAGGTGCGCAAGTTTACTTTCCGTACCGAGTAAAATTGGGCGGCGTGCTCATAAAAATGGGCATCTGCTGCGTACATCTGCTGGAATTTTACCCGCATAAAGACTTCTCGTTTGCCAAAAAGTGTGGCAAAAAGCACACAATCATCCACATGTACCAACTGACTCAGGTCGTGTTTGTTGGGTACATAGTAATCGTCCTCATGATCAACAATGGTGTGGGTAGTAGAGGCAATCAAATCCGCATGCTGCATTTCCGCTAAGCAGGCACGTAAATGGTTGGGTTTGTACGCATCATCTGCATCCAAGATGGCAATAAAATGGCCCGTACTGTTCAAAATACCCCGGTTGATGGAATTGGCCTGCCCTCGGTTTTTATGCCAGAGGTAAGAAATTTTATCCGAATGCAGTTTGGCATAATTTAACAACTGATTCGACAATTCGTGGGTACTGCCATCATCAATCAGGATAATTTCAAAATCCTGAAAATCTTGCGCAAATACTGAATCAATGGCCCTTTTGACAAAAGTAAAATCTGTATTATAAACCGACATTAACACAGAAATGGTTACTCGAGATTCCATTTTTTAAAAATGCATAAAAACAATGGGTACAATAACCCGCGAGCCTTAAGGTACGAAACATTAAACTACAATTCCTTGATTAAGTTTGTTAAATAAAAATGAATAAAACTATATCCTGCCCCGCTGACGGGTTTTCAGGTTAAAAAGCCCTTGATACACAAGCAGTTGCCCGCCTTAAAATTCGGCGTTCGATATTCAAACACCGAATACCGAACGCCGAATGAAATATACATACATGCAACCTAGGTCCAGATCACAATGGATTTAAAGCCGACCAAACTGCCATCATCGGCAAGCCCCACCACATACACGGGATGTTCTGCCCCAATGCTGCTGTTATCTTCCCCTTGCACCACGATAATATGTTGACGCAGATTTTTTACCATTAAATCAATCAGCGCTTGAGCCTGTATATCCAGTCCAAAATCCATGTGTTGGCGTACAAAAATCGGGAAAAACGTTTGTGCTTCCCGGTACCGTGCAATCACTTCTTCCGGTTTGTTTTGCTCCAAGCCCAAGGCTGCGGCAAACGTTGTTTCAGAAAGCACCGTCAAGTTGGAAGCAATATGCACCGCTTCAATCGGCATGCTGGCCTCCGAACCGAGGTAATCAAAAAACAAATCCTGGGTTAAGCCCTGCATCTGAACAAACACCTGGGCGGCCGGAATTACCTGACCCGAACGGGCGGTTTGATACAACTGGTGGGCCAGATTTATCCCAGTTTTTGGGGCCAGTTCCTTCAAATTGTCCTGATCTTTTTCGGTCATAACATGCTCAGAGACAACATATTTTGGGAAAATTTCTTGTTTTACCTTAACAATGGCTTGTTCAATATCTTTTTCGGTGATGTGGTTTGCGCCTTGTTTATCAATTTCCACCACAAAAAGGTAAAGCGCTTCTGTGAGGTCGCGCATTTCGCCGGAAAGGCTGTTTAATTTTTGGCGGATTTCGCGGGTAGACAATTTTTCGTCTTGCCCGGCGGCGCGCATCAGGTGTTTGGCAGCCTCTTGTAGGGCAGCGTCAATCGATTGAATGGTAGTGTTGGTCATGTTAAAATTTTATAAATCAATTTGTTAGGAATGCTTGTGTACTAGATGCCCTTTCGTCGGGTAATAAATTTAGATGCACAAAAATGATAAGCAATTGTTATTTGAATATTAATCTTTATCCGCCAAAGCAAAAGGTTTTGTGCGAATCATTCCGATTACTTTAGATCTGTTCGCATTAGGCTTTTTTCTTTGATATGTTGATCTGGAGGTGTTTAATTATCCGCCTACGCAAAAGGTTTTGTGCGAATCATTCCGATTACTTTAGATCTGTTCGCACAAAACCTTTTGCTACGGCGGATAAATCTAAGAATTATGTAACATCCTGTTGGTAAAGTGTAATGTTGCAGATAGCCATGCGGCCCACATTTGCAGGGCCTGAGGTTCCTTTGGCAACATACAAACACAAACATGAAACACATTGCCTTATTTGTTGCATTTTGCCTTTTCGCAGGTACGTTGTTTGCCCAACAAACCGCAACGGAAGGAACCTTTTTGCGCCCCGTTCCCCGCAATTATGAAGTAAAAAAAGCATTTGAAATTGAAAGCCTGGTTCCCATGTTTTTAACAGGCGGCTACCATTTTGCCGTTTGCTACCGCATTAACAAATTTCGACTGCGCGTGAGTGTAATCAATGGCGGCACCTACAATGCGGAACCGGCTGGCTTGACCAATAATTCCGCCAATTTCAAGCGCTATTACCGCACTTCGCCTGGCTTTTTCTTTGGCTATAATTTGTGGAAAAACCTTGAATTGTACACCTTTTTGGAACTCCATACCTTCGGAATTGAGCAAAAAAGCACCGGCATTCAAAAAAACACCCGAAGCAATGATTATGGCGGCGGCTTGAGTTACCAGTTTTTTATTGGCCGGTATTTTTACATACAACCTGGTGTGCATTTGTATGTTCGGAAAGACAAAACCGTCAATTTTAGTGAAGTAGCCTACCAAATTCCCAACATGGATTTGGCGCCGGTCATTCGCCT
>CAIVGO010000072.1 GCA_903905445.1 uncultured Bacteroidota bacterium | reverse complement strand
GGGCATCTAAGTTATTGAGCGGGTCTTCCAGTTCCACTTGTTGCAACAAAGGCATGGCATGGGCGTAATCTTGCTGCTGAAAGTACAAAAAAGCCCGGTTATAGCGATATAAGTTGTCGCGCTCGCGCGGGTGCAGGTGGGCGCGATATTGGTCGAGAAATTGTTCGGCCCAGCTATGTTCTTTCAACGCTGCCGCCAGCCGAATGATGTTTTTATAGTTAAAGCCCGATAAAATGCCGTTTTCCAGCAAAATGCCCGACTGTAAAGTCGCGCGGTATAAATCAAGCGCCTCCTGTACATAGGCATTGCGCCCGGCATTAAGCCGTCGAATACAACCATTAATCGCCAGCAAATACAAACCCCGTTGTTCGTCGACCGAAAACCGCGCATGATGCTCGGCCAGACTCGTTTTCAGGTGTTCAAAAGCGGTGTTGTCTTCGGGATGCTGCAACATTTGGTAGGCGTGGTAATACACCGCGATGGCCGGAATTTGCAACATTTCATCCCGTTTGACCGCCTCCAGGATGGCCTCCAACAGCCCCATTCGATATGCCTGCCCCGCCACTGCCTGGTGCATACTGCTCAAACAGGCATGCCGCAACATTTCAGAAACATAATAAACGGTAAGTTCATCCGGCAGGGGTTGAAAATTGAGTTTGGCCGAACGTTCGCGTTTGGATGCGTGCTCCAGTTGTTCCTGGTACAACAAATACCGCTGAAAATGATATTGTGCGTCGCGTAATAATTGTCGCTCCATGTCGGCGAACTGCCCCGTCCATGTTTTTTCAAATAAATCATCCATACCCCGTTGCCGCAAGGCGCGCAGCAGCGTGGGTACTTGTTGAGCGGGCGCATGTTGGGCTTCTTCCAGCAGCAAATATTGCCGCACCAAGGCCAATAAATAAGATTGTAGATGACGCAAACGCTTGGCATCATAAGGCAGTCCGGGACAAGCCACTTCAAACAAACGCTCCGGTTCAATGGCCGGATGGGTGGAGCGGCCGGCATGTTCCGTCAAATAATCGCACAAACGAACCACTTCCTCGCGCCGATTGAAGTAAGGACAACGCGCCAAATCGCCAACCGCACGCCGTTCCGCGATGCCTAGCCGACTGAAAATGCGAATTATCTGTGCATCCATTTAGGTAAAATTTTGACAAAAATAAATGTTATAAATTGAAAATCAATGTTTTAATAAAATTTATTTTGTGATAAATCCTGTTTTTTGTATTTACAAATGGCAAACTGCGTACGATATCTTTGACCCATAACTTTTCCAAAGTATCAATCTTATGAGAAAAATCATCTTTCTGCTTCTGCTGGTTTGTTTTGCGCGTCCGCTGTTTGCGCAGCTCAATAGTTTTTGGGAACCATTCCCAGGGCCTTATGGTGGAAGTTTCCGAACACTTACCCTAACACAAGGCGATACCTTATTTGCGCATGCCTATGTGGGTGTAGACGGATTATCACAAGGACCTGTTCGACTGTTTCGATCTACCAATGGTGGTCAGAGTTGGCAGCGCCTCAACTTAATGCTCAACGGAAGTGTCGCAAATGCCTATGTGAATGTGGGACCAACCGGCAATTTCAATTTGGTGCGCAATGAAGGGTTCTCAAATTCCTCCAAACTCTATCGTTCCTTCGATGGTGGACTTACCTGGACACTTTATCCGCTCAACAAACAATTTATTACAGTTTATGAAACGGAAAGTAATGCTTTAGTGGGCGTTACGAGCGGCCATGACATTTACCGCTCTCAAAATGGTGGACAAACTTGGACGGTGGCCGGAAGTACCATTTCAAATCCATCTAAATCTGTGGAGTTTTTACGGTTGCAAAATGGAGATCTTACATGCCGTGGTTTTTTTGAAAGTGAAATTTACCGATCTTCTAACAACGGCATTTCCTGGGAAATAATCACCGTAGATTCTTCCACAGATCTCACAATTGGACAAGTTTATGCCGCTTCTAATGGTACTTTAATCCTGTTAGGGCAAGGACTGGTTCAAAGATCAATTGATAATGGCATTAGTTGGCAAAAAATCTACACATCCTCTCATGGTGATGGGGGTATGGTAGAATTATCCGATGGGAGTTTGTTGATGGCAAATGAAAATTATAACTTATATAAATCCACGGATAATGGGCAAACCTGGAATGGGATCCTGTCCAATCATAGAATAACCAAAATCCTGCCTTTTCGGCTGTCAGATGGCACCATTTTCGGTATTTGTAATGCCCTGTACCGATCATCGGACGGAGGGGTTACCTGGCAGTTCACAGCAGATTCCATGGACCTTGCCATTGTGCTTCAGCTCGATTTTACATCGGAAGATACAATGTTTGCCATGACCGAAAATGGATTGTATCGCAGTTTTGAACAAGGACAAACATGGACAAAAATCAGTGATCTGAATCAAAAATACAGCGTTCTGGAGGGGTATAACGTTTCGTTGCGACGTCATTTTGCATTGGGTAAGCCTGGTCACCTGGTAACTTGTACTGATAATAAATTGCTGTGGTCGGATAATTTTGGGGATAGCTGGCAAAATCGAACACCCGTGGCAGGGATTTATACTGCGGCTGTAGCAATGGGAAATCACGATTCCTTACTTTTTATCAATGCCAAAACCAATCCGCCGAAGGTAATGCGGTCATTAGACCAAGGGCAGAGTTGGCAAAGCACCAATATCCAGAATGCCGCTTTTACCCGCATGGAATTTCATCCAGGTGGTCGAATTTTTGCTTTGATTCAATCCATCAATCAGTATGAGGTTAACTTGTGGTATTCCGATGATCAAGGAATGAACTGGACCATATGCCCTGGTCTGAATACAACGACCAATATCACCATTGATGCAGCAGGAACGATTTGGGTAAGTGGAGATGGCTATATATACCGATCACTGGATCAAGGAAATACATGGTCTAAAGGTCCTGCACAACCCACTAATTTGTATGGAAGCTATCTTTCAAGTAATTTGATCGGCCATTTATTTGCCAACAATCAATACCGTTCGGTGGATGGAGGTCTTAGTTGGCCTGAGTTGCCCATTTCTGGTTATTATAATGATTATATTATTGTAGACCCAATTTCCCCCAACCAATACCTTTTTAGCAATTTCAGAAATACCTGCTTTGCGCGCACCCGAAAACCAACATTTGAAGGGGCGTATATAGATGGAACCCTACGTCGCGATGCCGATGATGATTGTAGTACGGCCGACGCGCAAAATCCTTTAAAAAATTGGGTGGTGCAAGCCCAGGGCATGTATAACAGTTGGGCAAATTCTGATTCATCTGGTCAATACCTTATGTTTTTGGATACTGGTACTTACGAGGTTCGGGTAAAAACCATCAATGATCTTTGGTGGAGTGCGTGCGACAGCATTCAATCGGTTACCCTCGATTCGTCCTTACAAACCCAAACGGTCGATTTTGATGTTATCAGCACTGCGCCTTGTCCCTTGATGACCGTAAACCTTACGATTCCAGGCATGCGCCGTTGTTTTGACAATACAATCTGGGTAAACTATTGCAATGAAGGTGGCGAAATTGCGGAAAATGCATACGTGGATATTTCCCTTGACAAATTCACCGATTTTGTCAGCGCTGAAATTCCTGGTTTGGACTTGGGCAATCACACGTATCGATTTCCAATCGGCAACCTGGCATCCAATGATTGCGGTCAATTCAAGTTGGTGGTGCATTTGCAATGCGGCACAACGATACTTGGCCAAACCCACTGTTTCGCGGCCCATGCTTTCCCCGACACCCTTTGCACCCCCGTGCCGAACTGGTCGGGTGCGCAAATACAGGCAAGTGTACAATGTGAGGATACCATCGTAAAATTCAAGTTAAAAAACATTGGTACTGCCCCTTCCGATGAATTGGATTATATTATTATCATCGATGATGTGGTCATGATGCAGGATTCCAAATCCTACACACAGGGCGAAGAACTGGTGATTTCCCAACCCGCCAACGGATTCACCTGGCGCATCGAATCCATGCAGGAGCCTGGCCAACCCTTTGCTACTTCCAACCATATTACCTTGGCTTTTGAAGAAGGTTGCGGCGGATTTAATAGTCTGGGCTATATCAACAAGTTTCCAGTGGATGAATATGCCCCGTCCTGGGACCGCGATTGTATTGAAAATACAGGCTCATATGATCCGAACGACAAACAAGGCTTTCCTAATGGTATTGGCGATATCCATCAAATTGTACCCAATCAGGAATTGAAATACTTAATCCGTTTTCAAAATACGGGTACCGATACGGCATTTACGGTGGTAATACGCGATACGCTTTCGCCCTGGCTGAATCCGGCAAGTATCCATGGCGTAATCGGTTCGCATCCATTTACCTGGAATTTGAGTGGAAATGGTATCCTTACGTTTACTTTCAACAATATCATGTTGCCGGATAGCAATAAAAGTATAGATGGTTCGCAAGGATTTGTCAGTTTTCGGATTAACCAACAACCTGAAGTGCCCATAGGTGCTCAAATATTTAACCAGGCGGCTATTTTCTTCGATTTTAACGAGCCCGTTATCACCAATCAAACCATGCACACCATCGGCTTGCCGCCTGTATTGGCAACCCGTCCTGTTTTAAACCAAAAACCAAGCGCCAGCGTGCTAATAACACCCCAACCAGCCCAGGATTTCACTGTTTTAAGCCGCAAAGATGGGCAGCCATTCCAAAATGCGCGGTTTGTTTTACTCGATGCACAAGGACAACAACGCATAGAGCAACGACTCAATGAAGCGCAATTCCGTTTGGAACGCGGTAATTGTCCAGCCGGGATTTATTTTTTCCGCATCGAAAATGCGCAAGGCCTGTTAGAAAGTGCTGGAAGCATTATTTGGCAATAGGTATAATATAAAAAAAGGCGGCATAACCAGATTTTAATTGGTTTTGCCGCCTTTTTTTGACCTAAACAAAATTATTGCATCAAAACCACCCGTTTGCTCACAATTTGTTGGCCCACTTCAATTTGCGCCACATACTGGCCCGCTTTCAAAGATGAAACAGGTACTGCTTCTTTCGAACGAATTGTTGTGCTCAATACTTGTTGCCCTTCTAAGTTGATCAACCGCAAATTGGCCGAGGCCGCTGCGCCCAGATCAAAATAAAGCGTCGATTTCGCAGGAACTGGGTACACCTTAATTTGTTCCGCCAAAGTTGGCTCCTGGCTTGCCACCAACTGTTTCAATTGCACCGTGCGGGTTCCAATCAGCACATTGTCACCACCAGTACCGCCATTGCCATTGGCTGCAAGTCCAGTGAAATAGAATTTGATGGTGTTGGCCGAAGCAGTAGCAGGCGCCTGCCAGGTAAAGGTCCAGGAAGCACTGCCATTTGAAAGGTTTTTCGGCGTCGATTGGCGTGCGTATTTGCGGCTGGCGGTACCTGTGCCGATGTTAGAGCCGGTTCCGGCCGTCAAGGTGCCGCAAGCAGCATTGGCATTGTCTAGGCAGGTAAGTTGAAAGCCTGCGCGTACCGCGTTGCTGGTTTCTGTAAGCGTTACAGAATAAGACTGGTTGGCTACAACGGTATCGGGAACCCCCGTAATAGCAACCGAACCCGTAAAACTTCCGCCGCCGTGGCAGCTGGATTTTGCACAGGTGGTTTCACCCGGTGCATTGGTATTTCCGGTTGGTGGGCTGCTAGGATTACGCATAGAACTGGTAGAAACCATCCAGGCGGTTAGGCAAATCAAGGAAAGGATTGAAAACTTTGTGTTCATTCGAAATGGATTTAAATTAAAAAGAAGAGCTGCAAAAATAAACACTTCCCCCAACAACAAGTTGCCGGAGGAAGTGCGTCATTTTGCTAAAATCTACCAATCAATCGTAATTCTTAACCAATCTTGTTGCCATTGGCGTCAAAACGTACCGTACCGCCGTTTTTAATTTTAACCACATAAACCACGGTGCCATCCGGTTTGGTGGTTTTCAATACTTTCTGAATCGATGCGCCCGGTTTGTTGGCAGTCAACCAGTCCTGTGCCGCTTGGGGCAAATCGGTAACCAAAATTGTAACAGGTTGAATGTGCACGCCACCTTGGTTCAAAGTATCCTGGTTTCCGTGATTTGGGCCATGGTTCGGGCCGTGGAATGGTCCGCCATGGTGTCCGCCCGGGTGGAAAGTAGTATCCACGTGGGTGTGCAAAGAATCATGGTGGTGGTGACCCAAGGAGTCGAGGTGGGTGTGCAAGGAGTCCCAACCGTGGTGGTGTCCCAACGAATCTAAGCCATGGTGGTGCCCCAACGAATCGAGGATGTGGAAATGCAAGGAATCGCCCAAATGGCCATGATGTCCACCATGGTGTGGGTTGCCGGTCGAACTGTCGCGATCGGTAGCATAACCTAAATCGGAAACAGCAGCAGTAGAAAGCATGCTTTCTTTTGAGCAAGCGTAGATGGACAAAACCGCCAATACGGAAACAAACAACAATACTTTTTTCATGTATGAAAGTTTAAAGTGATAAATAAAGGTCCGTTTGACCTTCTTTAAACCCTACACGAGTATTGTGGAAAGGGGGTTGCGTGCTGGTTGAAAAAAATTAATTAATTCGATATTGCAACCCGGCATTCAGGTACACCACATTGTTTGCTTTGGTTCGGGCCGTGTATTGTTTCGCATAATCGGCCGTAAATTGAAGCCCCCACCGACCAAAACTGCGTTCCAACCCTGCGCCAAAGCGCCAGGTATTGCCAAATGTATGGGCCGCTGTTTTGATAAAAAAGTAGTCTGGATCATTCTGGTGCGGTCCGCCCGGATGGTTGGTGTCCTTAAAACGGAAGGTTACGGTAGCGGGCGTAACATGCGTCCAAACATGGGCTACCCGCAAGGTCGGGCGCAGGCGCGCACGCAACGGCACCACATACCGCACGCCCAATGCATATTGCTGCTGACGTTGGCTGGAACTTATCTCCTCCAACTGGTCATAATGGTGGCTAGGGTTCATCATCGGCGGATCAGGCAGGCGAAAGCGCTTGAGAACCGTATCCGTTTGTATATTAAAATGCAACCAATCTGCCGAGGCGGTCAACCACCAGTTGCGCACCGGGCTGTACGCCACATTAAAACCACTACCTTTTAATACTGAAACCCCTGTTGCACGGGGCGTTACATATCCAAGTTGGGCCTGTACCCCCGCACGCCAGCGATCCGAAGATTTAAACGGTTGAATCTGTTTGGGTTGATATGCCACCGCAGCGGGTTGCCGATCGGGTTTTTGTGCTGTTTTGCGGTCATAAGCAGGCAGTGGGGCCAAAGTCGCCATGATGGCTGGTTGTACCGAACTTGCCTTGGCTTCCGTAAGTGCTTTTTGCAAACTGTCCACCTGCTCCTGCAATTGGGTAATTTGGTTTTGCGCGGCCAGCAAGGCGGCTGTTTGGGTAGTTATTTCCTGGTTTGCAGCCCGTCCTGGTACGGTTTGTTTGCTTTCGGATGATGTTGCAGTACCGCCCGATGGTGTTAATTCGGGTTTTTTTAGCGATTTAGCCGCGTTATCCGCCGATTTTGATGCATACGGGCGAACCGGTATTTGATTTGATGCAACGGCTTGCTGCGCATTGGGCGCGGCCATGGAAAGGGTATCGGGCGCAGCGGGAATTTGTGCCAAAGGGGTTGACGGCACTTTTTCCAGATGCTGGTATTGGGCAATGGTTTGTTCTAATTGCCTGTTTTCTTTTCGAGTTTGATACAAAAGGGCTGTACTGGCAATCGTGCCAATTAAAGCCGCCGCAGCAGCGATTTTCCAAACCAATACCTTGCGCGCTACGGTGTGCAGGACGAGGTCATGCGACTGCAATTGCTGCGATAATTTGCCCCAATTGGCCCCGGAATTTGGAAACTGCTGCTCCTCATTGAGCTTTTGTTCAAAAAAATCGTCAAAATTGTTCATATCTGCTTCGAAAATTCAAAGTCGGTGGACAATAATAGCTTTAAATGTTGCCGTGCGCGGGACAGGTTCGATTTGGAAGCGCCCACACTAATCCCTAATTGCTGGCTAATTTCCTCATGCGTAAATCCGTCCACGACCGCCAGGTTAAAAACGGCCCGGTAAGCAGGCGGTAATTGGTCGAGCATGGCTACAATTTGGGTGTAGGTGAGTAATTCTTCAATACCCGAACTTTCCTCCAGATCATGCCAGGCTTCTAACTCGGTTGTTTGTACCTGATGCACGCTGCTTCGGTAGCGGTCGATGGCGGTATTGATGACAATACGCCGAAACCACTGCCGAAATGGTAATTGCCCCGAATATAAATCAAGTTTTGTGAAAACCTTGAAAAAAGCATCGTTTACCAATTCTTGCGCAGTTTCCATGCTACCGCCATAACGCCGTGCAATGGTCATGGCATAGTTATAGAAATGTGCATACAGCCGCTCCTGGCTTGCCCTTTCTTTTTTACGGCAACCTTGTATGATTTCGTCAAGTTCCACTTCGGATCATCTTTGTATCTACACGCAACTTATTGTGTTCGGGTTGCGTAAACGGTATTTTTATTTTAAAAAAAATACCGTTTGGTCTCTGATGGGCAAAAAGCGGAGGCGCAGATCTTAAGCCGCCCTGAAATAAGTAGGCACCCGCACCGCCCGCAACGCCGGTGCAATGGAAGCAAGAATCCCAATGCTCATCACCGCAAATACCACGGGGAAAAAATCCTGGAACCGCATCGAAATCGGATAACTTGTCACCAAAAAGCCTTCCGGAATGGTAATAATGCCGTATTCCTTTTGAATAACGTAAATAACGACTGCTAAAATAAACCCGATGATTAAGCCTAAAAAGGTAAGCAAGATGCCCTCCAACATAAAAATGCGGTAAATCATGCGGTCGGTAGCGCCCAGTGTTTTCAAAATGGCAATATCCTGCTGCTTGTCTAATACGATCATCCACATGGCGCCAATGGTATTGAACGCCATCAAAACCAGCATCAACAAGGTGAAGGCAAACCCCATCCACTTCTCCAAACGCATGACTTTAAAAAAGGCTTCGTTTTGCTCGTAAGCATCTTTTACCACAAAATCGGCTCCTAAAATGGTTCGTACCTGCTCTTTGATGCCCGCCAGGGAAGCCCCCGGAACACATTTTAGCTCCAACGAAGAAACAGTACTGTCAGACACGCCCAGCAGTTCGCGCATGAACAACAAATTGGTCAATATATACTGATTGTCGTAATCCTGCTGGATGGCAAAGGTGCCTGCCGGGTATAAAATCCTGGTTTTGAAGGGTTTGTCTAATACACCCGTGCTTTGTTCTACCGGCATATACACGGTGATCGGCACCGCAAAATTATCCACGTTGATGCTCAGTTTGTTGCGCACGCCCGCCCCCGCTACGGCATAATTGCGGTCCTCTTCTGCCAATTTATACACGCCTTCCCGAAGGGTCGAGTCAATGCCGTTTACCTTGGAAAAATCGTTATCTACGCCTTTTAACACGCCAAAATCCTGCGAACCTTCATATTCGAAAAAGGCAATTTCCTCTAAGGTTTGGCTCACAACGGACACCCCGGCGATGCCTTTAATTTTTACCAGCATCACACTGTCTACCTGCATGGTTTTGCCCTTGGCAGGTGTCACCTTGATTTCGGGGTTAAAATGCCCAAAAAGTCCCGCCAACAGGTCTTCAAAGCCATTAAATACGGACAAAACCAAAATCAACGCAGCAGTACCGATCGACACCCCGAACACGGAAATGCCGGTAATGATGTTGATCGCGTTGGTGTGGCGTTTGGCAAACAAATAACGCCGGGCTACAAGCAGTGGAAAATTCAAGCGCGCTTATTTGGGGGTGAACAATACCTTTCCGGTCATTTCTGCGCCTTTTTCCATGCCCATCAACGCGAGCAGGGTAGGGGCCACATCGGCCAATTTTCCGTCGTGCATGTCGATCTTGTCTTTTAAAAGGTCGCTGACCAAAATACAAGGCACCGGATTTTTGGTATGGGCCGTATTCGGCGTTCCATCTTCATTGATCATATAATCGGAGTTGCCATGGTCGGCAATCACGATGCAACCATATCCTTTTGCGAGGGCCAAGGGAATAATTTCACTCAAACAGGTATCAACCGTTTCAGCTGCTTTCATAGCCGCTTCAAATACGCCGGTATGCCCCACCATGTCGGTATTGGCAAAATTAAGGCAAATAAAATCGGGCGTATTATCCCGAATATCGGCCATAATGGCTTCTTTTATCCCATTTGCGCTCATTTCCGGCTGCAAATCGTAGGTCGCAACCTTGGGGGAAGGCACCATCAAACGGCGCTCGCCCACAAACGGTTCTTCGCGGCCACCCGAAAAGAAAAAGGTTACGTGGGGGTATTTTTCGGTTTCTGCGATGCGTACCTGGGTTTTGCCGGCTTTCTCCAACACTTCTCCTAAGGTCATCGTAACATCGTCTTTTTCAAACATCACCTCCACCTGCTGATAGGTTTCATCGTAGCGGGTGATGGTGACAAAATACAAAGGCAATTTATGCATGCCTTGCTCCGGCATATCGGTTTGTGATAAAACGGTGGTCATTTCGCGCAACCGATCGGTGCGGAAATTAAACGCAATCACCACATCATCGGCCTGGATGGTGCGCGCACCGGAGGTATGCACGATGGGCATGATAAATTCGTCGGTAACGCCTGCTTCATACGAGGCCCGCAATGCAGCCGGAATATCTTCGACCGCCGTGCCAACGCCATTGACCAACAGATCGTAAGCCAATTTTACGCGTTCCCAGCGTTTGTCGCGGTCCATTGCATAATAACGGCCTACCACACTGGCTAACTTAACCGGCTGTTTTTCAATATGTTGTAATAAATCTTCCAAAAAACCTGCCCCGCTTTTAGGATCTACATCGCGGCCATCGGTAAAGGCATGTACAAACACCGAAGTATTGCCGCGTTCGGTGGCAATATCGCAAAGTGCTTTCAAATGCTCAATATGGGAATGCACGCCACCGTCGGATACCAGGCCGATAAAATGCACCGCTTTTCCGTTGGCTTTCGCATGATCCAATGCTGCCAACAAAGCTGGATTATTGTGTAATTCCTTGTCCCGCACCGCTTTATTGATACGCGCCAGTTCTTGCCATACAATCCGGCCTGCGCCAATGTTCAAATGCCCTACTTCCGAGTTGCCCATTTGTCCTTCCGGCAAACCTACTTCTTCTCCATAGGTCACCAGGGTACTCCATGGATAGGTGGCTTTTAAATGATGCACAAAAGGTGTTTTGGCTTGCGCAATGGCATCGGATTCAAATTTAGGACCAAGGCCCCAACCATCCAGAATGAGTAAAAATGCGCGATCGTGAACTTGCATGGCGGTTTTAAAAAGAAAAAGTGAACGGTACTGGTGTATTAATTCGGCAAAGTTAATGGACTTCATCGGGAAGCATCCAAAAGCCACGTGATCTTTTTACATTTGTTGCGTTTTAAACCTCGTGCCGTTTCAACACCCTTTCACTTTGTACGCATGATAAAATATGGCGCCTTTGCGGCCTTTTTTTCGTTTTTTTTCGTTTCCTGTGCAATAAAACCTCCGATGTCTACTTTCAAAATTCCTTTCGAGTCCGATCCCAACCAAACCCTCACCTACCAGGAAGCCATCGCTTGTTACGCGCAAATGGCCAAGGACCATCCCGGTGTTTTTCAACTCCAGGCCATTGGCAGCACCGACAGCGGTAACCCCTTACACGTAGCAGTCCTTTCCACCGATGGTGTATTTGATCCCGAAAAAATTAGGGCTTCCGGTCGACGTATCTTATTCATTAACAACGGAATACACCCAGGCGAACCGGAAGGCATCGACGCTACCATACTTTTGTTGCGCAATTTGTTGAACCGCAATGATTTAGCCTCCTTTTTAAAAGAACTGGTGCTCGTCGTTATTCCGGTGTACAATGTGGATGGCTGCCTCAACCGCAATTCGTTTAGCCGGGCCAACCAGGACGGACCAGCCGCTTACGGTTTTCGGGGCAATGCACGCAATTACGACCTCAACCGCGATTTTGTAAAATGCGATTCGCGCAATGCCCGGACGTTCAATCAGATTTTTCAAACCTGGAAACCGGATCTCTTTGTAGATAACCATACCAGCAACGGGGCTGATTACCAATATGTAATGACCCTGATTGCCACCCAGCACAACAAACTAGAAGCACCGCTCGGACAGTTTATGCAGGAACAAATGCTGCCTTTTCTGTACGACCATATGCAACAAAAAGGCTGGGAAATGACACCGTATGTGGAATCAACTACCGAAATACCGGACTCCGGCATCACAGGGTTTTGCGATTATGGCCGCTATTCAACTGGTTATGCCGCCTTGTGGAATACCATCGGATTTATGCCCGAAACCCACATGCTCAAACCCTTTAAAGATCGACTGTGGAGCACGTATGCTTTCATGGAAGTGGTGATCGATTTTGTAAAACAGCAGGGTGACGCGCTCGCTTTAGCGCGTAAACAGGCTTTTGAGCAAACCCGCAACAAACCTGTATTTACCCTCGATTATGCCCTGGACACCGAAAAATACGATTCGATCACCTTTAAAGGCTTTGAAGCCAAATACAAACCCTCGGAAGTGAGTGGATTGCCCCGCTTGTGGTACGATCGTTCGGAGCCTTACGCCAAAACCATACCTTATTATAACTATTTCAAACCAATTTTATCGGTAAACAAGCCCGAAGCGTACATCCTTCCGCAAGCCTGGGAGGCAGTCATTGAGCGACTTCAACTCAATGGAGTGGTTATGACGCCCCTCGAAGTGGACACTGTTTTTGAGACCGAAACCTATTTTATCCGCGATTTTAAAACCCGCAACGCCTGGGAGGGCCATTATTTTCATTCAGCAGTAAAAGTGGAGCGGAAAACGGTACAGCGGCATTTTCACAAAGGTGATTTACTGATTTATACCAACCAGGATGCCAACCGTTATATCGTAGAAACCCTGGAGCCGCAAGCGCCGGATGCCTGGTTTGCCTGGAATTTCTTCGAGTCAATTCTGGCGCAAAAAGAGTATTTTTCGGCGTATGTGTTTGAAGATCTGGCTGCCGATTACCTGAAAAAACATCCGGAAGTACGCGCCGAGTTAGAGGCACTGAAAAATGCCGACGCCAATTTTGCCCAGGATAGCGCCGCCCAATTGGATTGGGTGTACCGCCATTCGCCCTGGTACGAGCCGACCCATCGGATGTATCCAGTTGCCCGATTGATGCATTTTCCAAAGTAATTCAAGTTGGCAAGTACGCCACAGATGCCCATTAATCCAGCAATATCCGGCATTAATAGAATTTTAGGTGTCGACCCATAAATGTGTTGTAATCTTGCCGACGGAAAAACGGCTGGAGACAGAAACAAATTTTTCTTGCTCTTTATGAATCAGAACTTAAAAATCAGCGCACTTATCATCGTATTCCTGATGGCGGTTATGAGTGCAAAAGCCCAGGAAGCCTGGTCTTTGCAAAAATGTATTCAGTACGCTCAGGAAAACAATATCTCGATCAAACAGGCAGAGGCGAATGTCAAAATTGCCCTGCTGTCAGAGAAACAAGCCAAAACCTCCCGGCTACCCAACGTGAGCGCCAATTCGAACCTGGGGGAACAATTTGGTCGTACCATCGACCCAACCACCAATACCTTTAGCACACAAGGTATCGGGTATAACAGTTTGAGCGTCAATGCTAATGTTACCTTATTTAGTGGTGGGCAAATTTTCCACAACATCAAACAGGCCAATTGGGATGCCCGTGCCGCAGCAGCGGATGCTGGTAATACCCTCAACAATTTGAGCCTGCAAATTGCGACGGCATATTTGAATATCCTGCTCAATGAAGAACAGGAACGCTCCGCCGTAAAACGGGTGGCGCAAAGCAACGAGCAACTAAAAGTAACCCTAAAACTCATCGACGCCGGTTCGCAACCCATGGCCGAGCGGTACACTGTGGAAGCCCAAATTGCCCGCGAAGAACAAGCTGCGATCGTTGCGCGCAACAATGTAGATTTGGCTTATTTGTCGCTCAAACAATTACTGCAACTCGAACCGGACTTTGATTTGCGCATCGAACATCCGCAAGTCCAGGCACCCGTGGATGCAAATCCCGAAGCCTTGACCCTTACGCCTATTTATACCGATGCATTGCAAACCCAACCTTCCGTGCTGGCCGCAGAATTCCGGATCAAAAGTGCCGAAGAAGCCGTAAAAGTAGCCAAGGCCGCTTATTTACCTACCGTTTCGGCCTTTGCCAGTTTAAGTTCCAACTTTTCAACCCAATACAAATCGTACGTGACGACCGGAAATGTACTTCCAGGTCGGCCTTCCATCGTGAATGTGGGCGGAACCGATGTGACCGTAACCTTTTACGAGCCGGAAGTACAAATTCAATCGGTCAATTATTTTGACCAAATGGATCAAAACTTTGGCCAGGGAATTGGGCTTGGCTTGAGTGTACCCATTTACCAAAACGGGCGCACCCGCCTTTCGGTCGAACGCGCGCGTTTAGGCATCCTGAATGCACAATTGACCAGCAACCAGGCAAAACAAACCCTGAAAAACGATATTCAAACGTCTATTGCCAATGCGCGTTCAGCAAAACTCCAGTTGGCCGCCGCCCAAAAATCGGTAGAAGCCAACCGGATCGCATTTTCCAATTCAGAAAAACGGTATGCGCTGGGTTCCATCAATTCACTCGATTTCACCACCGCTAAAACCAATTTGGCGATTGCTGAAAACGATTTGATTGTGGCAAAGTATGACTATTTGTTCCGTTTGAAAATCCTCGACTTTTATCAAGGTAAAACCCTGACACTGGATTGATCATTTTTCAAAACCCGGGCGGTTTTGGTTTTATGGTTGTACCGGATTTTCAGGATAAACAGCGCATCTTCTGAATCAACGTGCAGGTTTTCGCCCAAAACAAACCGATAAACGCCACTTTTGGTAAATACTTTTTGGTTTTCGTACACCCCGTACGTGTACGGATCGCCTTTAAGCGTGGTTGTGTTGATATGTAAAGCGTGCATTTGTTCAAAATCCTCACTGTCGACCAGTGGTTGAAGTTGCCCAATGCTGCTTTCTTTTGGAAAAACAAGGTAAAAGAAATGTCCCTTGGGATCCATTACGCCAAGATACGTGGGATTGGGTGTTTGGAAATGCAAATCAAACCCTTCGCCCTTCGAAATAGTGCGTTGTGATGCCCACATGGTGGGTTGGGTGGGGGCTGGTTTTTCAGTGGCCACCACAGGTTTTGAAACAAAAACAAAAGCGTTTTTGGGATAGTCGGTCAGAACGCCCGAAAAGAGCAGGCCGATTGCGGGAATTGCATGGATTATCTTCATGTTAAATGTTATTAAATCGGTTAATGTTTTGGATGAACCCAGTGGGTAAATGATAACAAAAATTGGTTAGGTTTCATTTCATGAAATGTGTTAAAATTTCGTGCCAAAACCCTCCAAATGAAATTAATTTACGAAAAAAATGCATTTAAAGTTTTCGGCTTCAAAATGCCCCCTTTTTTGATGGTTTCATCTGCCTTTTTTCGCCATTAATCCAACTATTTTTTTTGCCCTTGCTGGCATGCTTAACCTTGTGCCAGCATTACGGACCATTTTTCAAGTTTAAAATTTTTGACAAAACATGACGACCAAGCCGCCCAAACGCAATAAAACGCTGCTGTATGTTCTAATTGGCGTATTGGCATTGCTAATCGCTGCCGCTGTGATTAAAGCCCGCCAAAAACCGCGCGGCGAAGAAGTCAATGCAGAAAAAGCAGAACGGCGCACCATCAAGGAAACCGTTACCGCCAGTGGCAAAATTTACCCGGAAACAGAGGTTAAAATCAGTTCCGACGTTTCAGGGGAGATCATCCAGTTGTATGTGCAGGAAGGCGACTCGGTTACTGCCGGACAAGTGCTGGCTAAAATCCGCCCCGACGAATATCAAAGCGCGGTAGAACAAGGCGTAGCTTCGGTCAACACCGCCCGTGCCCAAAAACAAATATCCTCTTCCAATGTGCGTACGAGCAGCGCACAACTGGATCAATTGAAAGCCGAAATCAACCGCGCCAAAGCACAATTGGAGGCCGCAACCAATGCTTTCAACCGCAGCGATAAGTTGTTTAAAGAAGGCGTGATTTCGGCTGCTGAGTTTGAAACCGCCAAAAATAACCTGCGCGCTGCCGAAAGTGGCCTGAATGCCGCTGAAGCCAACCTGAAAGCCAGCGAAAGCAGCCTCGTTTCGGCCCAGGAAAATGTACGGGTGTCCGAATTGGGCATCACCAGCGCCTCTGCCCGCCTCCGCGAACTCAATACCAGCCTGCAAAAAACCATCATCACCGCGCCCGTAAGTGGCATCGTGAGCAAATTAAACGTTGAAAAAGGCGAACGCGTGGTAGGTACCCTGCAAATGACCGGTACCGAAATGATGCGCATCGCCAACCTGCGTTCCATGGAAGTACAAGTGGACGTAAGCGAAAACGATATCCTGAAAGTATCGGTAGGCGATGAAGCCGATGTGGAAGTGGATGCTTACCTCGGCCGCAAATTCAAAGGCAAGGTGACGGAAATCGCCAACAGCGCCAGCAACGTAGGCACCACCACCAGCCTCAATTCAGATCAGGTGACCAATTTTGTGGTGAAAATCCGCATTGACGCCAGTTCTTACCTCGATCTTTTGAAAGACGGCCGCCGTTACCCGTTCCGTCCAGGTATGTCTGCCTCCGTGGATGTATTTACCCAGACTGCCGACAATACCCTCACCGTGCCTTTGATTGCTGTAACCGCACGGGAAGACAAGAAAGACGACAAAAAAGTACAGGATAATGCGGAGGAAGAAAATAACAGTAACAATGCCCAAAAGGAAAAAGAGAAAAAAGACGACCTGATCAAAGAGATCGTTTTTGTGATTGTGGGCGATACCGTGGCCGTAAAAGAAGTGAAAACGGGTATCCAGGACAATGACCATATCGAAATTTTGTCGGGCATTGCGGAAGGCGACATGGTAATTAGCGGTCCTTATTCGGCGATTGCCCGCAAATTGAAAAGCGGTAGTAAGATCAAATTAATGGATAAAAAGAAAGCAGAGGAAAAAAAGGAATAGCCCTTACCTTTGCGCGGCCAAGCAAATGGCCAATCGACTATACCATGGAAAATATTGAATATAATGCCGACAGTGCTCCCGTGTCTAACACCGGAGCACTGTCGCGTACCAGCCTGCTCTCTTCGAATTATACCCTGTTTTGGCGGGTGTTTTTCCCGATTTTCAGCACCGTTTTCCTCTTCGGATTGATGGTGGCTTTTTACCTCACCGAAGAAAACGACATGCTGTTTCCGTTGGTGCCGGTTCTTTGGGCGCGTATCGGGATCGTGGTGGTGATGCTGCTCTGGATGTTTCTGCTGTACCGCACCCTTTGGCGCCTCAAACGCGTGGATGCCGATACCCAGCACGTTTATGTGACCAATTACTGGCATACCGTGCGTTATCCCTGGACGGATGTAAACCACCTGGAATTGAAAAACCGCGTGGGGCGTCATGTTTGGCAAATTGAACTAAAAGCGCCCGGTCGTTTCGGACAAACCATTTACTTCTTTCCTTCTGCCCAAACGGCGGGTTTCATCGAAGCCCTGGGCGTCCAGTCTTTGGTGAAGCCACCCAAAGCCTAATATGGATTGGCGTTTGTTGCACACCAGCACAGGGCACAACGGGGCCTTGTATGCCTTGCAGCCTGGTTTGGAGCCCCATTCGTTCCTGTCGGCCGGCAGCGATGGCTGGATCGTGCAATGGGACATCCATGCACCTGAATTCGGCAAACTTTTAGCCACCGTAACTACCCAGCTTTTTTCCCTCTGCCGCCTTCCGAACCAGCAAAAACTGGTAGCAGGCAACATGGACGGGGGCCTGCACTGGGTCGATTTAATTGACCCTTCGCAAACGCTCAACGTGTTGCACCACAAAAAAGGCGTATTTGATTTATTGGCGGTCGACGATTACTTGTACTCCGTCGGCGGAGACGGCGTGCTCACCCGTTGGTTGATCGAAACCCAGCGTGCCGTAGAAAGTTACCAATTGAGTAACCAGGCCTTGCGCACGCTTGCCTACGCGCCCACGCGCAAGGAATTGGCCATTGGCGCCAGCGACGGCAATATTTACCTGTTGGATGCCGAAACCCTCGCGTTGCGTTGCACCATCCAGCAAGCCCATACCCCCTCCGTTTTCACCGTCCAATACAGTCCCGACGAACACCTGCTCTTCAGCGGCGGCCGCGACGCGATGTTGCGGGTGTGGGAAGTTTCGGATGTTCCTGCGCAATTGCACGCTGTTCCGGCCCATTTATATACCATCAACCACCTTGTTTTTTCGCCGGATGGGCGCTTGTTTGCTACGGCAAGCCGGGATAAGACGCTTAAAATATGGGATACCGCATCGCTCCAATTGCTCAAAGTGGTGGATGTATTGCGGTATCATGGGCATATTAATTCCGTGAATCGGTTGTTGTGGCTGGAGGAGGGGTTGGTTTCTTGTGGGGATGATCGGGTGGTGAAGATTTGGGGTGGGGATTTCCGATATCCGATTACATGATTTCCGATTGGAGGTTTGGACTTCCTCACTTAGCATCGAAAAACTATTTTTCACATCGAATGACGGCTATATAGCTTCGAATAGTTTGAATATCAAGGCTTAAGTTGGCATTTTCAAAAAGCAATTCATCGCGCGGGGAAAGCAAATGGCCTCAGCATGACAGGGCGCGTTGTTTTTAGCGGGTGCTGCCCACGTTGTTATTAGCACGATGACCGGAAAATGGCTGGAAATCATAGCCGGACTAAACAAAAAATACCCAGAACAACGTGAGCTGTAATCCCAAGGCCCCTTCGGCCGAGGGATCTAACCAAGGGCAACACACCTTTTCGGCAAAGGGTAAAAGGGTAAGAAAAGGGGCAGCGGGCTACTTTGTCCTAGCTAAACGAAAACCTAATTTGTAGCTGCGATTACTGGGTGTGCCGTAGTAGCGACCCGCCACACGGCAGTACTGCGGGAAGTCGCCCCACGACCCGCTGCGCATAACACGGTGGTAGCCGGAAGCCGCCCCGCCAGGATCTTCGGAGGGGCTATATTTATAATAATCGTCCGCGTACCAGTCGCTACACCATTCCCATACATTGCCAGCCATGTCGTACAAGCCTAAGGTGTTTGGGTCAAAACTACCGATGGGGGCCGTGAAAGAATATCCGTCGGAATAGGTTTTAAAATAACCAAATGGCCAGTCGGGTATTTTAGTTTTTAGAGACTTATCCGCTACATTTCCGCCCTTTTTCCCCACGGGATCGCCATCGCCCCAGCTGTATTTGTTATGTTTGGTGCCGTTTCCGGCCGCGTATTCCCATTCAGCCTCGGTGGGTAGGCGGTAGAGCAGGCCTGTTTTTTGGGCCATCCACTTGCAATATTCGGTGACGTCGTTCCAACTTACATTGATTACCGGTTGGTCGTCCGGGGCTGGGTTGCCTTCCGGGTCGTGCCGCCAGTTACGTCCTTTGATGCTTTTCCAGGTAGTGCCTTCGTACCCGTAACTGCAACCCTCCCTTTCAGCATCAGTCTGGTAATTTTTGTCTTCAATAAAGGCCCGAAACTCGGCTACGGTCACTTCAAATTTTCCCATGTAAAAACTGGAAATGGTTACGCTGTGAACAGGTTTTTCCCTGTCATTTTCCGAGCTGCCCATTTGAAAGGTTCCACCTGGTATTAGTACCATGTTGTCTGGTTCTTTAATGGGACTTTTTTCCGGGCAGCCTTTGTCCACGATGGATCCTTTTTGGGAAGGGCACAGGTCTTCGTTGAGGGTGCTCCATCCGTGGTCAAATTTGGAGGCTACGAAAAATACGGCGTAGTCCTTGCCTTGGCGGGCGAACTGGGCGCTTAGGGTGCTTACTAAGGTTAAAAGGAAAAAAGATAACAGATAGGTTTTCGTTTTATACATATTTGGTTGGATTTTAATATATTATAAAAAAAAGGGTTCCACGGAGAAGCTCGGAGGTATGGAGTTACGCGGAGTTTTTAAAATCTCTGTGCAACTCCATACCTCCGAGCTTCTCCGTGGAACCCTTTTTCCCCTCTACGCAGCACCCCTCCTCCTCCAAATACCCTTCACTACCACCAATACCACCAAAGGTATAGCCGCAACCGGCAACGCCTGCGGTATCCAAGCCCAAAACACCAGCATCAAAGCCGCCAATATAGCCGTACCCGTAAAGTAGTTTTCTACAAATTCGGATTTACTCCGCCGCCAGAAAAACAAAAGGTGCGTAGGCAAAGCCCAAAACATATTCAAATTGGTCTTGGTCGCCGTGTGCTCGGTCGCAAACCACAACAAGGCAATCACCAAACCCGCCAAACCCAGCACAAACCAAAATACGGTATCAAATATGCGTTCGGTGCGCGGATTGGCCATGCTCAACAAGCCCAGCAAGGCGATGAAACTCATGACCCACAAGGGATGGTCTAAAAATCCAGGGGTAAAGGCTGGCTGTTCTATTTTATTCTCTGGAATATTGTGCTCGGAGCGTACCAGGGGCGTTTTGCCATCGACGGTACTCGCGCCGAATAAATCGTGCAAATGATCGGGCAAAAACATATAATCTTCCGTCCGTGCTTTGCGGTCGGCGGCTAAACCCAATATTAAATCGATGCCGAAATCGGTCCAGGGATAGTTTTTCAGGTAGGGCTTGAGCAGTTGGCGCATGGTGACGCCGGGCTTCAAGCCGCTGCTGTCAAAGGTGATTTGGTGAAAGCAGGTTTCCTTCACCAAATCACGGATGCGGGTGGCACAGTTGTCGTAAAAAAAGTCGTATTTGTAATCTTTGTTTTCAGGCAATGCATTGGTTTGCAGCAAACTAAAGATGCGCTGCCGTTGTTCGCCGTTTAAATTCAGCATCTGTTCTTTCATCCAGCGCATATCATGCAGGTTGCCGTATTCAAAGTTGCGGTACGATTCCACATCGAGCGAGTACAGCAGTTTACCCCGGCAAAAATTGAGGTAAAAGTTGGGCTGATCGAAATCGAAGGTGCCGTAATTGTACACCCGGTTGATGCGCGTAATCGGATCGTACACGCGCACGGCACTGTGGCCAAAAACACTGTACAACTCGGAGCCCGGCGAAACGGTCATCAAACTGATGCGTGCGCTGTCGGAAAGCACGGGTACGACCTGCGCCGGCAACAAGTGGCACAAAAGGGCAAAAACTACAATCGGTAAATATTTCATGTCGATACGATCCTTGCAGGCCCAAAGCCTAAAAACAATGGCGGCAAAACTAGTTTATTGCACTTTAAGTTGTTGTCCGATTTT